>NZ_CAUQPH010000100.1:0-14172 GCF_963519925.1 uncultured Stenotrophomonas sp.
CCGCGTCCCGGCGCCGGCGCTGCTGGGCAACAGCACGTCCATGCAGCAGGTACGCGAGCGCATCGGCCTGTACGCCCCGCATGACAGCACTGTGCTGGTCACCGGCGCCACCGGTACCGGCAAGGAGCTGGTCGCGCGCCAGCTGCATGCGGCCAGCGGTCGGGTCGGCCGCTTCGTGGCGCTGAACTGCGGCGCGATCAGCGAGTCGCTGCTGGAAGCGGAACTGTTCGGCTACACCGAAGGCGCCTTCACCGGCGCGCGGCGCGGCGGTCGGGTCGGCCTGGTCGAGGCCGCTGATGGCGGCACGCTGTTCCTGGATGAGATCGGCGAACTGCCATTGCCGCTGCAGACCCGCCTGCTGCGGGTGCTGGAGGAGCGCGAGGTGTTGCGCGTAGGCGCCACCGAACCCACGCCCGTCAACGTGCGCGTGGTCGCGGCCACCCTGCAGGCACTGGAATCGCTGGTGGAGACACAGCGCTTCCGCCGCGACCTCTATTACCGGCTGGCAGCGCTGCGCATCGCCCTGCCGTCCCTGCAGGAGCGGCCGCAGGATGTGCCGATGCTGCTGGAGCACTTCTTCCAGCAGCTCGGCCAGCGCCCATCACCGCTGGATGCGATCGCCACCGATCGCCTGTGCGCGTATGCCTGGCCGGGCAACGTGCGCGAGCTGCGCAACCTGGTCGACCGGCTGCGCATCCATTGGCCGCCGCAGGCCGGTGCATTGGGGCTGACGCAGCTGCAGCAGTGGCTGCCCGAGCTGCACCCCTCCGTACAAACGGCGGCTGGCACCTCCGGTGTTCCCGCCCCTGTCGCCGCACGGCCTTCACCGGCGACGCTGCAGCAGTGGCTGGACGAACACCAGGGCAACCGCGAGCAGCTGGCGGCGCGGCTCGGCGTGTCGCGGACGACCCTTTGGCGATGGCTGCGCGTTACAGGCTAACGCCAGAACCGCGCGCCCGATATGGCCCCGCACGCAAACAGGGCGTTATCCGACAGGGCACCGGGAATATTCCGAAAGCAGATCGCACATTTTCCGTTCTGGGACATGTTCATCATCGCGCCTGCTGCAAGCGCTGGAAGCGACAACAGGCGCAAGTGGCCGGAGGCCTTGCACAGGTGACGCCTATCGCGCGGAACGCGACATCACATCGTCCTGGACCGCAGATTTCCCGGCGTTCTGCTTCGCGGCACGCGTTTTCGCCCGCCTGGGTCGATAGACAGGACCGATAGCACCAATCGTGATCGGCCCACCGTAGGCGACGCTACGGGTTCATCAAGAAAAACCCCGAGTGAATTCTTCGTGCGTGCTGGAATGTGCAAGTGGGTACAGCGCCGGTAGGTTCCAGACCACACCGGCCAACGCTCCTGTGCCGGTGGGACGCCCGCTCACTGCCACCAGGAATTCCGCATGCCCCAAGCTATCGCCAGGCTCCTTCCCCGCTTCGTTCCCCGCGTCGTCCTCCGCACTGCCCAGCTGTTGCGCCGACCGCGCGACACTGCCATCCCGGTGAAGTCCCACATCCTGCCGCTGACCGGCATCAGCAACCACGCCACGCGTGCGCTGACCGCACCGGTGCAGGTGACGCGGATGCCGTCGGCCGCTGCCAACGCCGACCCGACCGATGCCGCGCGTGCGCCCGGGCCCCACCCGGAGGCATTGGAGATCCTGAGCGGACAGGTCCACGCGCTGCTGGACGTGGCCCGCGGGACCTCGCCCACGTTCGACAAGGCGGTGGCTGCGATCACCCCGGAGCCGCGGCAACCGCTGACCGCGAAGCAGTGCACCCTGCTGCTGCGCGCGATCAAGTCCCTGCCCGGCCGCACGCCCGCGGCACTGCCGAAAGGCGAGACCCAGGAGCAGCGCGAGGCGACGCAGCGGGTGGAACGCCAGCAGCTGCTGCGCAGCGCCCTGTACGACCTGACCCGCGCCACGCGCGCGGAAGCCATGCTGCACGAGCAGATCGCGCGCCACGCCGAGCGCGAACGCGGCAATGCGCTACCCGGCTCGGAGCGCAGCAGCGGTACCGGCGGAATGCTGGGTGTGCGCGTCGGCCTGCCCGGCGCAGTCGATGCCGGGGCCGCCGGCGGGGTACGCCACGAAACCAGCACCGGCACCTTCGACGACCTGACCATCGGCACGGTGCGCAGCGCCACGGTGATGGCCGAGGCAAGCACGCAGGCACGCGTGGCGCCCGGCGTCGGCATCGGCGGCACGGTCAGTGGCTATGCCAGCCATGCCGACGCCGACATCTCGATGTCGATGCGCACCCGGGTGCTGCGCCTGGCCCACGCCTCGGTTGCGCGCCGGCTGGGCGGCAACGCGGTGCAGCGTGCGTTCAAGCGTCTGTCACCGACGCGCCGCGACCGCTATGACGAACGCACCAGCCGCGCGCTGGCCTGGCAGTCGTCGCCCGCGCTGTCGCTGCTGCTGGGCGAGCGTGCCGCGGGCCGGCCTCTGGAGTTCGGCAAGCGGCCGCTGCTGATCCGCGCCGGCATGAGCACGCACGGCGGTGCACTCGCGGGCACTGCCAGCTACGGCGTGGGCCAGCTGGGTGCCAGCGGTGCGCTCAGCCGGACCGAACTGCGCGCCGCGCTGCCGACCCGGCTGACCGAGCTCGACAGCGAGGGCGTGGCGGCCGGCCATGACCCGGAAATCCGCAAGGTGCTGGACGCGCGCGTGGCGCACCTGGTCGGCGGCGTCCACAAGACGCGCTCCCCAGCACTGCAGACGGTGCAGGCGCTGCTGCGCCAGCCCCGGCATCCGCAGGCGCTGGCGATGCGGCTGGAGGCGGCCGCGCACGTCGGCGTGGCCTTCGACCACCTGCAGGCGCTGGCCGACCTGTCCCTGCGCGCGCCCGCCCAGGCCCAGGCACCGCTGGCCTCGCTGGCACGCGACTGGGGCAGCGACAGCGGCGCGCGCGAACCGGTACTGATCAACATGCTCGACACCCTGGCCTGGCTGCAGTCGGCGCCGGAGCCGGACGCCGGGCCCACGCATGCGCAGTGGGAACAGCTGCAGCGCACGGTCCAGGACCAGGCGCGGCGCATCCAGGACACTCCCCTGCCGCATGATCGCGAACGCGTGCACCATGCCACCCATGCATTCCGCGAACAGATCCAGCGCATTGCCACCACGCGCGGCACGCTGTCGCTGTCGGCCGCGCTGCCGCTGTTCGGTGCCGGCGCCGAGGTCTCGGTGGCCCGCCATGTCCGCCAGGATCCGGACCCGCTGCGCGACGGCACCTATCTGGAGCTGACCCTGTCCGCGCACCTCGGCCCGGCGCTGGGCACCATCCTGGATGAAGTGCAACGCCAGCTCCCCGAATGGGGCACCCTGCCGCTGCGCGAGGCGCAGGCATTGATCGACCCACTGGCCGCCAGCGCCGACATCACCGGCAACGTCCAGTGCCTGGTGCGCTTCTTCCGGCCCAGCTTCCAGACCGATCCGGAGTTCCCCGCGTCGGCGCGGGGCAACCACCTGCATGCGGTGCGCCTGGCCACCGGCGGTACCCGGAGCCTGGGCGTGACCGTGCCGCTGCCGGTGCTTCCGGGGGTGGCACCGACGTTCTCGCTGCAGCATGCCCGCAGCACCCAGACCACCCGCTACGACCGGCTGGGGGAAGGGACGCTGACCAGCGCGCTGATGCGCTACCAGGCACTGTGCTCGGCCACCACGCCGCACGAGGAGACCTGGGCCGCGCTGCTGGAAACGCATGCTGCCGACCTGGACCGGCTCGCCGATGCACTGGTGGACGCACGCTCGGTGCCGGCGCTGGAAGCGCGCTACTGGCTGCAGCGCGAGCCGGCCAGCAGCACCGGCGCAGCCCCGACCCGGCGTGCGCAGCCGGACACCCGCACGCTGGATGCCTTCAACCTGGAAGGCGACCGCGCAACCCGGCGCGAGCAGCTGTACGCGCTGTTCGAAGCGGTCGGCGCGATCACCGGCAAGCAGAAGTCGACCTCGCCGCTGATCGGTCCGCTGGTCCTGCCGGTGATCGGTTGAGCGACGCCGGTCACGGGTACAGCAGGCGCTTGCTCCACTGGCCATCGGCGTCGATCTCATAGCACCAGCGCTCGTGCAGGCGGAACTGCGCGCCGTACCAGAACTCGATCCGGCGCGGCACCACGCGCAGCCCGCTCCAGCCCTCCGGCCGCGGTACATCGCGGCCGGCGAAGCTGGCCTCGGCACTCGCCACGCGCGCGTCGAACGCTTCGCGCGAGGCCAGCGTGCGCGACTGCAGCGAGGCCCACGCGCCGATCTGGCTCAGGCGCGGGCGCGAAGCGAAGTAGGCGTCCGCCTCGGCATCGTCCACCTGCTCCACGCTGCCTTCGATGCGCACCTGGATACCGGCCTCGCGCAGGCTGCGCCACAGGAACAGCAGTGCCGCATGCGGATTGGCCTTCAGCTCGCGCCCCTTGTGGCTGTCCAGGTGGGTGTAGAACACGAAGCCGCGCGCGTCGAAGGCCTTCAACAGCACCGTGCGCGCCGAGGGCAGGCCGGTGGCCGTGGCCGTGGCCACGGTCATCGCGTTGGGTTCGATTTCAGGGCTGTTGCGGGCTTCGTCGTACAGCGCGGCGAAGGTCGACAGCGCTTCGGTGTAGAGATCGGTCATGGTCGGTATCTTGCGGCTCGGTTTGGGTTTATTGTCACCGCATGCACGCTGCAGCGCACATGGCCCGGAACAAAGGCTTCCCCGATGCACTGGTCGCGCAGGCGCTGGACGACGCGCTGGCGGTGGGCACGGACGTCCCAGTATTGGCGATCAGCGGCCTGCAGGGCAGCGGCAAATCGACGCTGGCCGCGCAGGTGGTGGCGCTTGCGCAGCAACGCGGACTGCGCGCGGCCACGCTGTCCATCGATGATGTCTACCTGACCCGCGCCGAGCGCCAGCGGCTGGCGCGCCACGTGCACCCGCTGCTGCTGACCCGCGGTCCGCCCGGCACCCATGACCTGGGGCTGGCGCACGCCACGCTGGATGCCATCGCGGCGCGGGCGCCGGTGGTGTTGCCGCGCTTCGACAAGCTGGCCGACGAGCGCATGCCTGCGGCGCAGTGGCCAAGGCTGCAGGAGGGCGTGGACCTGCTGGTGTTCGAAGGCTGGTTCCTGGGCACGCCGGCGCAGGCCGAGGGCGAACTGGACGCACCGCTCAACGCCTTGGAACGCGAGGCCGACGCCGATGGCCGCTGGCGGCGCTGGTGCAACCAGGCGCTGGCCGAGCATTACCCCGCTCTGTGGGAGCGATGCCACCGGCTGTGGTTCCTGCAGCCGCCGGACTTCGCCGTGGTACCGCGCTGGCGGTGGCAGCAGGAGCAGAACCTGCAGGCCGCGCAACCGACCCGCAGCAGCATGAGCCGCGCCCAGCTGGAGCGCTTCGTGCAGTATTACGAACGGGTCAGCCGGCAGGCGCTGCGCACCCTGCCAGAAAGGGCGGACCAGGTCGTGGTGCTGGATGAACAACGGCGGATCGTGTCCGCGCCGGGCTGGGCGCGGCACGCGGCGGAAGTCAGCCCACCAGGAAAGTAACGCGCAGGTTGACCCGCCACTCGGTGATGTTGCCCGCGTCGTCAGTGACCACCTTGGTTTCGCTGATCCAGGCGCCCTGGATGCCCTTGACCGTTTCGGCGACCTTCTTCAGTCCGGTACGGACGGCGTCTTCGACGCTGGTCTTGGAGGCGGCGTTGATCTCGATGACTTTTGCCACTGACATGGACGTGCTCCGGTTGCGCGCGGGACATTCCGCGCCGCCCACCATGGGGGGTGGCGCGTAAAGGCCGCGACACGGAGGTGTTAGCATCACCGGCAATGAATCCCGCTCCGAACCTGATCCTGATTGGCCCGATGGGCGCCGGCAAGACCTGCATCGGCCGCCGCCTCGCCGAGCGCTTCACCCTGGACTTCGTCGACGCCGACCAGGCCATCGTGGACGCGGCCGGGGCCAGCATCGCGACCATTTTCGAACACTCCGGCGAAGCCGGCTTCCGCCAGCACGAACGCCAGGTCATCCAGCAGCTGCTGGCCGGCCAGGGCCGGCTGGTCTCCACCGGTGGCGGCGCCGTGCTGGACCCGGACAACCGCGCGGCGATCGCGCAGCGCGGCTTCGTGGTCTACCTGCGGGTCAGCGTGGCCGCGCAGCTGGAGCGGCTGGCCCGCGACCGCACCCGGCCCCTGCTGCAGCGGCCCGACCGCGAGCAGGTGTTGCACGACATGGCCCGCGCGCGCGACCCGCTCTACCAGGAACTGGCCGACCTGACCCTCGACACCGATCTGTACACGCCGGGCGAAGCCACCGCGCAGCTGGTGCTGCGCCTGGCCACGCACTGGCAGCGACTGGAACCCTGCGCATGACCGCTTCTCCCCGCACCGTCGCCGTGGGGGGCGACACCCCCTACACCATCCACATCGGCCCGGGCCTGCTCGACGACGGCGCGCTGCTGGCCCGCCACGTGCGCGGCCGGCACGTGCTGCTGCTCAGCGACAGCGCGGTGGCGCCGTTGTACCTGGACGGGGTCCGGCAGGCACTGCAGGCCGCGCGCCCCGACCTGCTGATCGGCGAACTGGTGCTGCCGGCGGGCGAAGCCTCCAAGACCCTGGCCAATTTCGGCCAGGCGATCAGTGCGCTGGCCGCGCTGGGCGCGACCCGCGACGCCTGCGTGATGGCCTTGGGCGGTGGCGTGGCCGGCGACCTGGCCGGGTTCGCGGCAGCGTGCTGGATGCGCGGGGTGGACTGCGTGCAGCTGCCGACCTCGCTGCTGGCCATGGTCGATTCGTCGGTCGGCGGCAAGACCGCCGTGGACATTCCCGAAGGCAAGAACCTGGTGGGCGCGTTCCACCCGCCGCGCGCGGTGATCGCCGATACCGCCGCGCTGCGCACCCTGCCGCCGCGCGAACTGCGCGCCGGCCTCGCCGAAGTGATCAAGTACGGCGCGATCCGCGACCCGCTGTTCTTCCAGTGGCTGCAGGCCGAGCACGCCGCGCTGCTGGCCGGCGACGACGCCGCGCTGGCGCAGGCGATCGCGCGCAGCTGCGAGCACAAGGCCGAGATCGTCGCCCGCGATCCGCTCGAACGCGGTGAGCGCGCCCTGTTGAACCTGGGCCACACCTTCGGCCATGCGATCGAGACCGAACAGGGCTACGGCGCCCCGGGCAACGACAACCTCAACCATGGCGAAGCGGTGGCGGTAGGCATGGTGCTGGCCGCGCGGCTGTCGGCGCAGCTGGACATGAGCCACGCCGACGACACCGCGCGCCTGCGCGAGCTGCTCCTGCGTTACGGGCTGCCGGTCGAGATCCCGGCCGGCCTGGTCCCCGAACGCCTGCTGGCGCGGATGCGGCTGGACAAGAAGAACGTGGCCGGTCGCCTGCGTCTGGTGCTGTGGCAGGGCATCGGGCGGGCACAGGTGGTGGCCGACATCGACGAAGCCGAGGTCCTGCGCGTGCTGCGGGGGCAGTGACGGCCGCGTTGCCGGTTCGCGGCTACAATCGCGGCCATGCGCGTTTTCCTGCTGCACGCCCCGGCCGGTACCGACCCGGCCCACTATCTCCAGCTCACGCTGCAGCCGGACCTGTTCGGCAGCTGGGAGCTGCTGCTCGAGTCCGGCCCGGTCGGCGGCCGCGCGCGGCTGCGCCGCCTGCAGTTCTCCGATGAAGCCGAGGCCCGCGCGGCCTTCGACAAGGCGCGCGACGCCGAGCTGCGGCGCGGCTACCAGATCACCTGAACCCGATTCCAAGGAAGCATCCCGTGACCAACCCCTCCCGCCATGATCGCCTGCTGCGCGCGCTGCGCCGCGAACCGGTGGACTGCACCCCGGTCTGGTTGATGCGCCAGGCCGGCCGCTACCTGCCCGAGTACCGCGCAACCCGCGCCAAGGCCGGCAGCTTCCTGGCCATGGCCAAGAACCCGGAGATCGCCTGCGAGGTCACCCTGCAGCCGCTGCGCCGCTTCGACCTGGATGCGGCGATCCTGTTCTCGGACATCCTGACCATCCCCGACGCGATGGGCCTGGAGCTGTACTTCGTCGAAGGCGAAGGCCCCAAGTTCCGCCATCCGGTGCGCGACACCGCGGCGATCGCACGGCTTGGCGTGCCGGACATGGAAACCGAGCTGCGCTACGTGATGGACGCGGTGCGGGTGATCCGCCGCGAACTGGACGGCCGGGTGCCGCTGATCGGCTTCTCCGGCAGTCCGTGGACGCTGGCCTGCTACATGGTCGAAGGCGGTGGCAGCAAGGACTTCGCGCGGATCAAGGCGATGGCGCTGAACGAGCCGGCCGCGCTGCACCAGCTGCTGTCGGTGGTGACCGATGCGGTGGTGGCCTACCTGGCCGCGCAGCGTGCCGCCGGCGCGCAGGTGCTGCAGGTGTTCGACACCTGGGGTGGCGTGCTCAGCCCGTCCATGTACCGCGAGTTCTCGCTGCGCTACCTGACCCGGATCGCGCGCGAGCTGGAGCGCGGCGACGGCGCACAGCGCACCCCGCTGATCCTGTTCGGCAAGGGCACCGGCCTGCACCTGGCCGATCTGGCCGACACCGGGGCCGATGCGCTGGGCGTGGACTGGACCCTGGACCTGGCCGATGCGGTGGCCCGTACCGGCGGTCGCGTCGCACTGCAGGGCAACCTCGACCCGGCCACGCTGTACGGCAACCCGGCGGCGATCGAGCGCGCGGCCGGTGCGGTGCTGGACAGCTACGCGCGCGGCAACGGCGGTTCGCGCGAGGGCCACGTGTTCAACCTGGGCCATGGCATGTCGCCGGACATGAATCCCGAGCACGTGCAGGTGCTGGTCGAGGCGGTGCATTCACTCAGCCGACGTTGAGGAGCACACCATGACGACCCCCAGCTACGCCTCGTTCCGGCCCCTGCTGTGGCTGGTGTCGCTGGCGATCTTCATGCAGATGCTGGACTCGACCATCGTCAACACCGCGCTGCCGGCGATGGCGCGCAGCCTGGGCGAAAGCCCGCTGCAGATGCAGTCGGTGGTGTTCAGCTATGCGCTGGCGGTAGCGACGTTCATTCCCGCATCCGGCTGGATCGCCGACCGCTTCGGCACGCGCCGCACCTTCCTTGCCGCGATCATCCTGTTCACCTTGGGATCGCTGGCCTGCGCACTGGCCCAGACCCTGCACCAGCTGGTGGCCGCGCGCGTGCTGCAGGGCGTCGGCGGCGCCATGCTGCTGCCGGTGGGACGCCTGGCGGTGATGCGCTCGGTGGCGCGCGAACAGTTCCTGCGCGCGATGAGCTTCATCGCCATTCCCGCGCTGGTCGGGCCGCTGATCGGCCCCACCCTGGGTGGCTGGCTGGTGGAAGTGGCGTCGTGGCACTGGGTGTTCCTGATCAACCTGCCGATCGGGGTGATCGGCTACGCAGCCGCGCTCAAGGTCATGCCCGACCACTACGCCGAGCACCGCACCCGTTTCGACCTGGCCGGCTACCTGATGCTCGCCTTCGGCATGGTGGTGCTGTCGCTGGCGCTGGACGGCATTTCCGGCATGGGCACGCCACATGCGCTGGTCATGCTGATGACCGTGGCTGGCCTGGCCGCGCTGGTCGGCTACTGGTTGCACGCGGCCAACTCGACCGCGCCGCTGTTCTCGCTGGCGCTGTTCCACGTGCCCAGCTACCGCATCGGCATCCTCGGCAACCTGTTCTCGCGGATCGGCAGCAGCGCGATGCCGCTGCTGATTCCGCTGCTGCTGCAGGTCGGCATGGGCATGAGCCCGATGAATGCCGGCCTGTTGATGATTCCGGTGGCGGCTGCCGGCATGCTGTCCAAGCGCTATGCGGTCAAGCTGGTCGAACGCTTCGGCTACCGCCGCGTGCTGATGGTCAACACGGTGCTGGTCGGGCTGGCCATGGCCAGTTTCATATTCATGGTGCCGGGCCAGCCGATGTGGCTGCGGGTGCTGCAGCTGGCCCTGTTCGGGGCGGTCAACTCGCTGCAGTTCACCGTGATGAATACCGTGACCCTGCGCGACCTGGACCGCGATTTCGCCAGTTCCGGCAACAGCCTGCTGTCGATGGTGATGATGCTGGCCACCGGCTTCGGCGCGGCCGCGGCCGGCAGCCTGCTGGCCGCCTTCGGTCAGCTCGACGCAGTGCACGGTGCCACCGCCGCACTGCACGCCACCTTCGTCTGCGTCGGCGCGATCACCCTCACCTCCACCGTGATCTTCTGGCAGCTCCCCGATACCCGCCCCTCCCCACGTGAGGTGGAAGAGGTCGCGGAATAGCCGCAGGCTATTCCGCGACCGGGTAGCAGCGGGCCGTTGGTCCGATGGCCTTCCGCGACCGCCGTAGCAGCGGACCGGTGGGCCGCTGAGCGTCTGGTTACGCCCCGCCCCGCGCCCCCACCACCACCCGCGCGATCGCCTGCTCCAGCAGGTCGCCGGTCACCGGTTTGCGCAGGAAGCCCTGGAACCCGGCCGCGCGCACCGGCTCCTCGATGCCCGGGTCGGTTCGAGCGGTCACCGCCAGCAGCGGCATTGCGTAGCCCTGGTTGCGCAGGTGCCCCGCCAGCTCCATGCCGCCCAGCCCCGGCAGGTCCAGGTCGAGCAGGGCCACGTCGAAAGGCGCATCGCTGACTTCGCGCAGCGCCGCCAGGGCATGCCCGGCATGCACCACCTGGTGCCCGCGCGCAGTGAGCAGGCCGACGATCACGTCCGCCACGGTGGCGTCGTCCTCCACCAGCAGCAGGCGCAGCGGCGGCAGGGGCTGGCCTTCGCTCACGCCGGCGCTGCCCACGGTGGCGTCGGCCATCTGCAGCGGCAACGGCAGGGTCACGCTGAAACGCGTACCAACCCCGAGCTGGCTGTCCACGTCGATCTGGCCCTGCATGGCCAACGCCAGTTCGCGGCAGATCGCCAACCCCAGCCCGCTGCCGCCGTACTGCGCAGCGGTGCGCGCGCCGTCGGCCTGCTCGAAGCGCCGGAACAGGCGCTGCTGCTGGTCGCTGCTGATGCCCGGACCAGTGTCGGACACTTCGAAATACAGGCCACGCGATGGCGCCAGCGCGCGCACTTTCAGCCGCACTTCGCCCTGGCTGGTGAACTTCACCGCGTTGCCCAGCAGGTTGAGCAGGATCTGGCGAACCCGCACCACATCGCCGACGCTGCACAGGCCGGCCGGCAGGTCGTTGTCGACCACGAAGCGCAAGCCCTTCTGTTCGGCCAGCGCCGCCATCAGGGTGCAGGCATCGTCGATCACCCCCTGCAGGGCGAACGGGTGGCGCTGCAACTCCAGCCGCCCCGATTCGATCCGCGCCAGGTCCAGCGCGTCGTTGACCAGGTGCAGCAGGTGTTCGCCGGCATGCCGGATCGACTCGGTATAGCTGCGCTGCTGCGGGCTCAGCGTGGAGCCGAGCAGCAGTTCGCTCATGCCCAGCACGCCGGTCATCGGGGTGCGTACTTCGTGGCCAAGGTTGGCCAGGAAGCGGGTCTTGGCCGCCGACGCCTGCTCTGCCAGTTCCTGTTTGTGCAGGGCCAGCTGGTAGGCGTGCCGGCGCTGCACGCGGCGCCGGTACAGCCAGGCGAGCAGGCTCAGCAGCAACAGCCCGGCCGACGCCATCAACAGCAGGCCGGACGCGCTGCGCCACCAGGGCGGCTGCACGCGGAATTCCAGCACCTGCACCCGCGACCAGACCAGGTCGGCAGAGCGCGCCTGCACTTCCAGCCGGTAGCGTCCCGGTGGCAGCCGCGAGAACACGCGTTCGCCCCCCGGCCCGACCTCCACCCAGTCCGGATCGTAACCGGCCAGGCGATAGCGGTAGTTGTTGGACGTCGCGTCAGCGAACGACAACAGCCGCGCCACGATCCGCAGGTCGCGGTCGGCGTCGGCGATTTCCAGCGGTTCCAGGTGGGTCAGGTCGAGCATCCGATCGCCGCGTCGCACCTCGACCCGCTCGATCACCAGCGGCGCGCGCCGCGTTGCCGGCCGCACCTGGTCGGGGTCGAACAGCACCACCCCGGCCGGCGTACCACCGGCGATATGACCATTGGCAGCGCGCAGCAGCGTGGCGCGGCGGAATTCCTGGCTGGGCAGGCCATCGCGGACCCCGTACTGGCGGACACTGCCCTGCGCCGCGTCGACGCGGATCAGGCCGCGTGCGCTGGCCGCCCAGACGATGCCCTGGTCGTCGACCACCAGGCTGGTTGCCGACAACCGCGGGTAGCCCGAATCGGTGCCGATCCGGGCTTCCTGCTCCAGCCGATCGCTGCTCCAGCGGTAGCGCGACACCTGCCCCTCTTCGGACACCCAGATGCTGCCGTCCTTGCCCTGCGCCAGCGCATGGATGCTCGCCGTCGGCCCTCCCGGCAGCGGCTCGAACCCCGCGCGCGATGGCACCCACTGCAGCAGGCCCTGGCTGGTCGCAAGCCACAGGTGGTCCTGCGGTCCGCACACCAGGTCCTGCACCAGCTGGCCAGCGGCAAGGCCAGCAGTACCTGCCCGCACCTGCTGCAGTACGCTGCCGTCGGCGTCGCGCTGCTGCAGGCCCCCCGACGCGGTGCTCCAGATCCTGCCGCCGTCGCACAGCACCAGGGTCTCCACCACCCCCTCCAGCGCGGCATCCGCCGCCGCATCGCGTCCCCAGCGCCGCAGCGCGCCGCTGCGCGGGTCATAGCGCAGCAGCGCGTCATGCGATCCGATCCAGACCTGCCCGCGGCGATCCTCCAGCACCGATTGCAGCCACTGCCCGCCGTCGACCCAGGTGCGATGTTGTTCGACGCGGCCGGAGACCGGGTCGAAGCGGTCCAGTGCGCCATGCGTCCCCACCGTCCACACCCCCCCGTTGGCCGACGCGGCCATGCCCAGGACATAGCCGTTGCGCAGCGAGGTCGGGTCGTCTTCCAGCCGCGACAGCACCGAGAACTGCCACCAGCGTGGCAGCAGGTGCCACAGCCCGCTGTTGGTGCTGGCCAGCCAGATGCCGCCCTCACGATCCTCATAGCCGCCGGTCCAGTTCGGTCGGACCTGGCCGCGGGCGACCGCGCTGTACAACGGCACCTGCTGGAACCGCCCCTGGTAGACCCGGCCCAGTCCGGACTGCGTGTCGAGCCAGTAGCCGCCCTGTTCGTCGCGCAGCATCATGCCCAGCACCTGGTCGCTGGGATCGACCTTCCACGGCGCCGGCTCGAAACGGCCATCGGGCCGCCGCACCACGGTGCCGGCATTGGTGCTGATCCACAGGCTGCCATCCAGTTCGGCGGTCAGCCCATTGATCAGCGCGGTGGGCAACCGGGACATCGGCACGCGTTCGAAATCGCGTCCGGTCCAGCGCGCCAGGCCGGCCTTGGTGCCCACCCAGAGGCTGCCGTCACGCGTGGTCGCCATGTGCGTCACCGACGCCGCCGGCAGGCTGCGGTTGTTGCCCGGCTCGGGCATGAAGCGGGTGATCGCCCCATCGCGATCGAGCCGATGCAGGCCGCCTTCGTAGGTGCCGAACCACAGCGCACCGTCGCCGGTGGATGCCAGGCTCCAGACCGTGTTGCTGCCGATCACCGGATGGCTGCTGCGGTCGAAGAAGCGCAGCTCGCGTCGATCCGCCGACATCATCGCGAGCCCTGCGTTTTCGGTACCGATCCACAGTTGGTTGCGCGCATCCACGTGCACGCTCCAGATCATGTTGTCGCGCAGGCCATCCTCGGCGCGCCAGGTCCGGTAGTTGCGCCCGTCGAAGCGCGCCAGGCCGTCGTTGGTCGCCAGCCAGAGGTATCCATAACCGTCCTCGGCCATGCGGTTGACGGTATTGGACGGCAGGCCATCGAACACCGTCAGCTGGCGCGGCGTGGGCGGAATCGGCTGCGCGCCGGCCAACAGCGGCCACAGACACAGCATGCCCAGCAGGAGCAGCCAACGCGTAGGCACCACCAATGGATCTCCTGGAACGGACCGGGGACGACCTGACGCAATTGGCCCAAGTCACGGGTGGATGGTAAACGGTTCTGTCCAGCGCAGCGCCTGCCGCAGGGTCATTGCGCAGAGCGGTTTGGGCAGCAGGTCCGCGCCGCCTGCCGCGCGGACCTGCCCCGCCAGCCCGGGCCGCAGCTGGTCGCTCATCGCCACGAGCGGCGTGTCCGGATCCTGCGCGTGCAGGATGCCGAGCAGGCTCAGCCCATCGATGCCGGCCAGCGCGGTGTCGACCACGACCGCGTCGAAGCGCGCGCTGGCCAGCTCGGTCA
>NZ_CAUQPH010000101.1:0-14095 GCF_963519925.1 uncultured Stenotrophomonas sp.
CCTGGGAACGGCCCGCCGAGGGCGCGTCCCGCACAGCCCCGCCCGGCCCCGACCAGCCCCCGCATGCGGCACCGTGGGCGTTGTGGCCGGGCCTGTAAGGCCCTGCATCAACGCCATCGGTAGATCCCGACCGTTGGTCGGGATTCCTTCTGCCGGCCGGAGGCCGGCACCACGGTGAAGCCCGCATCACCGCCATCGGCTACCATTCGCCCATGCCGCATACCTCCACCACTCCGCCCGCCTTGCAGGATGGCGACCTGCTCGCCGCCATCGACCTGGGCTCCAATAGTTTCCACATGGTGATCGCGCGCTACACGCTCGGCCAGCTGCGCGTGGTCGACCGCCTGCGCGAGACCGTGCGCATGGCCGACGGCCTGGATGGCAAGGGCGGCCTGTCGGCCGAGGCGCGCCAGCGCGCGCTCGAGTGCCTGGCCCGTTTCGGCCAGCGCATCCGCGGCATTCCGTCGGTGCGCGTGCGCGCGCTGGCCACCAACACGGTGCGCCAGCTGCGTTCGCCGCAGAGCTTCCTGATGCCGGCCGAAACCGCGCTGGGGCACGCCATTGAAGTGGTCAGCGGGCGCGAAGAGGCGCGCCTGATCTACCTGGGCGTGGCCCATTCGCAGCCGCCCAAGCCCGACCAGCGGCGGCTGGTGATCGACATCGGCGGCGGCTCCACCGAATTCATCATCGGCCAGGGCATGCAGACCCTGGAGCGCGAAAGCCTGCAGGCCGGCTGCATCGCCAGCACCCGTCGCTTCTTCCCTGGCGGCAAGCTGAGCCGGAAGCGCTGGAAGGACGCGCTGACCGAGATCGGCGCCGAATTCCAGCAGTTCGCGACCAAGTACCGCGCGCTGGGCTGGGACGAAGCGCTGGGATCGTCCGGCACGCACAAAGCGATCAGCGAGATCTGCGCCAGCATGAAACTGAGCAAGGGCGCGATCACCGCCGAGGCCCTGCCGCAGCTGCGCGACGAGCTGCTCAAGGCCAAGCGGATCGAAGACATCGACCTGCCCGGGCTCTCGCCCGACCGCCGCCCGATCATCGCCGGCGGCATCCTGGTGCTGGAAGCCGCCTTCCAGGCGCTGGGACTGCAGAAGCTGCTGGTCAGCAAGGCGGCGATGCGCGAAGGCATCCTCTACGACATCCTGGGCCGCGCCAGCGAAAACGACCTGCGCGACGAGTCGGTCGATGCACTGACCCTGCGCTACGGCATCGACACGGTCCAGGCCGGGCGGGTACAGCGCACCGCGCTGGACCTGTTCGCCCAGGTCGAGAATAGCTGGTCACTGGATGCGGACGACGCGCGCATGCTCGGCTGGGCCGCGCGCCTGCACGAGCTGGGCCTGATGATCGCGCACAGCGGCTACCACGTGCACGGCAGCTACGTGCTGGAAAACTCCGACATCGCCGGCTTCTCGCGGCAGGAGCAGCAGCTGCTGGCGGCGCTGGTACGCAGCCACCGCCGCAACGTCTCCAAGTCGGCGTTCGAGGCACTGCCCGAACGCCTGCTGCAGCCGGCACGGCGCCTGACCGCCCTGCTCCGCCTCGCGGTGCTGCTCAACCGCGCCCATGAAGAGAGCCCGGTTCCCGCGCTGGAACTGAATGCGGATGACAGCAGGCTGTCACTGATCCTCCCGCAGGCCTATATCGACGCCCGTCCCCTGCTGCGCGCCGACCTGATCGGCGAGACCGACGGCCTGGCCGGGCTGGGCATCCAGTTCCGCCCCTTCGTGGCCTGAGCCGCACCGCGGCAGGGCCGCGCGGGGTCGTCCGGAAGAGACGCTGCGCAGAAGGACATGCTGCGCCGCAGCATCGGGATACATTTCGACACGTCAGGACACAGAGCCTGACGTGTGCGTTACGTCACAATTCATTGATTCCTCTCAAAAAACGTCCCGATGGTTACGAGGACGTGAATTTTTTTTTGCAAAAGAC
This sequence comes from uncultured Stenotrophomonas sp., assembly GCF_963519925.1. NCBI lineage: Bacteria > Pseudomonadati > Pseudomonadota > Gammaproteobacteria > Lysobacterales > Lysobacteraceae > Stenotrophomonas > uncultured Stenotrophomonas sp. Next base: position 1,936 of record NZ_CAUQPH010000101.1, read on the forward strand.
TTTACATAGGCTTAACGACTGGGACTAAGATCGGGTCGCCGCCCCATTTGGAGCGGTTTTCGGGGGACGCGGGGACTTGGGACCCCGCCGACCTCTTTTGATTCAGTTCTGAACCACAGAGAGAGAGCCAATGACTTCACGCATCAACGTACTGGGGCAGGCGATCCGCTTTGCCCTGGTCGCCGGTACCGCTGGCCTGGTGGCCGCACCGGCCATGGCACAGGACGCGCCGAACCCCACCAACCTTGATCGCATCGAGATCACCGGTTCGCGCATCCGTACGGTGGACGTGGAAACCGCGCAGCCGGTGTTTGCGATCAGCCGCACCGATATCGAGCGCCAGGGCTTCAGCTCGGTGGCCGACATCCTGCAGAACGTGACCGCCATGGGCAGCCCGACGATCAGCCGCGCCAATGCGCTGACCGCCGGTGAGAATGCCGGCGGCACCTACATCGACATGCGCAACCTGGGCACCCAGCGCACGCTGGTGCTGGTCAATGGCAAGCGCCTGGGCATCAGCACCTCTGGCTACCAGGACGTGTCGACCCTGCCGGTGTCGGCGGTCGAGCGCATCGAAGTGCTGAAGGACGGCGCCTCGGCGATCTATGGTTCGGATGCGATGGCCGGCGTGGTCAACATCATCACCCGCGGCAACGTCACCGGTACCACCGTGAACGTCTACCACGGCCAGTACAGCGAAGGCGACGGCGCCCGCGACCGCTTCGACGTGGTGACCGGCTGGAGCAACGACCGCATCTCGCTGACCCTGTCGGCCGAGCATGCCGAAGAGAAGGGCGTGTGGGCCCGCGACCGCGGCTTCAGCCAGTACGGCATGACCGACCGCCATCCGCTCGATTCCAGCAACTGGACCACCCTCAGCCAGTACGGCCAGATCACCGGCCTGCGCGGACCGGGCTGCACGGCCACCGCCGGCTGCGGCTACTCGCTCAACCGCGGTTCGGACCCGACCCTGCCGGGCAACTACCACCGCACCGACACCACGCCGTTCACCGGTGACGTGAGCAACGCCAACGACCAGATGCACGTGATGTATCCGCTCAAGCGCGATTCGGTGTACTTCGATGGCCGCTTCGCGATCACCGACAGCATCAACTTCCGCACCGAGCTGGGCTACAACGAACGCGAGTCGACCCGCCAGATCGCCGGCTACCCGCTGCAGTCCAGCACTGCCGGCGTCGGTTCGATGTCGATCGACAGCTACTTCAACCCGTTCGGCCGCCAGCACGGCTATGCCACCCCGACCGCCGTCGCGTGGAACCGTCGTACCTGGGAAATTCCGCGCGTCACCACCAGCAACCTGAAGACCTACCGCGCGGTGGCTTCGTTCGACGGTTCGTTCGACATCGGCGAGCGCTACTTCGACTGGGAAGCCGGTTACCAGTACAACCGCAACGAGCTGGAGTCGGTGGCCACCGGCAACCTGCACAAGGCGCGCGTCGCCGGCGGCGTGGGCCCGTCGTTCCTCAACGCGTCGGGCCAGGTGCAGTGCGGTACCGCTGCCGCGCCGATCTCGCTGGACGTGTGCAAGCCGTGGAACCCGCTGGTCGCCTACGGCGTGACCGCGCCGAACGGCCTGTATGGCAATGACGCGCTGCAGGCGTGGCTGTTCCCGGAAGAAGTCACCAAGGGCCGCACCACGTCGAAGAACTTCTTCGCCAACATCGCCGGCTCGATCGTGACCCTGCCGGCCGGCGACCTGGGCTTCGCCTTCGGCGTTGAAAGCCGCAAGGAAGAAGGCAAGTACACCCCCGATGCGCTGGCGCAGACCGGTGCCACCACCAACCTGGCCGCTGGCCCGACCGGTGGCGACTACACCGTCAACGAGGCGTACCTGGAGCTGAACGTGCCGGTGCTGGCCGACCTGCCGGGCGCCCGGGAACTGACCTTCAACGGTGCTACCCGCTTCTCGGATTACGACACCTTCGGCAACACGCTCAACAGCAAGTTCGGCTTCAAGTGGAAGCCGATCGATTCGCTGATGGTCCGTGGCACCTGGGCCGAGGGCTTCCGTTCGCCGACCATCAACGACCTGTTCGGTGGCGGTTCGGAAACCTTCGCGCAGTTCAGCGATCCGTGCGACACCGTGTTCGGTTCCTCGCGCACCAGCGCCGAAGTGCGTGCACGCTGCTCGCGTGACATCGCCAACGCCGCAACCTTCCGCCAGCTGCGCCAGGGCGGTACGCCGGTGACCGTGGCCACCGACGCCACCCCGGTGCCGTTCACCTCCGGCTCCAATCCGCTGCTGACCCCGGAAACCTCGAAGAGCAAGACGCTGGGCCTGGTCTGGAGCCCCGGCTTCATCCAGAACTTCAACGCCTCGCTGGACTGGTGGAAGATCCGCATCGACAACACCATCATTGCCGATTCCCCGAGCCAGATCCTGATCGACTGCTACGAGCAGGGCATCGATGCACGCTGCAGCCGCTTCGATCGCGACCCGGTCACCGGCATCGTGACCAACCTGAAGTTCGGCAACCGCAACGCCGGTTTCCTGGAAACCGAAGGTTACGACCTGGACCTGAGCTATCGCCTGGATACCGACTTCGGCAAGTTCGTGCTGAACTCGGCCACCACCTACGTGTCGAGCAACATCTACCGGTCGACCAACGACGCCAGCGTCGTGCCGACCACCACCAACGGCATCGGCAGCGGCTTCCGCGTCCGTTCCAACCTGGTGCTGGGCTGGGACCTGGAGAACTTCGGCATGAGCTGGACCGCTCGCTACTACTCGGGCGTGAAGGAACAGTGCGCCAACATCGCGCTGTACCCGGAAGAGTGCTCGGATCCGAACCAGTACGCTCCCTGGTACAAGGGTTCGCGCAACTACAACGAGCGTGGTTCGGTCACCTTCCACGACCTGCAGTTCCGCTACAACCTGCCGTGGGACGGCACCGTGTCGGTCGGCGCCAACAACGTCTTCGACCGCCTCGGCCCGATCATGTACAGCAAGCCGAACTCCGCCTTCTCGTACTACGGCGGCTACGACATCGGCCGCTTCATCTACATGAAGTACCAGCAGCGTTTCTGATCGACCTGCACGGTTGATGCCTGACGACCACGGCCCTTCGGGGCCGTGGTTTTTTTGTGCCCGGGCGCCGTCATGCGGTGGTCATGCGCGCGTCATGGCGTCTACATCGCCACCCACGAGCATGGCCGAAACCGGAGGCCCGCCATGCGCTATGCCATCGTCACTGAAACGTACCCCCCCGAAGTCAACGGCGTTGCCCTGACCGTGCAGGGGCTGGAGCAGGGACTGCGCGCCGCCGGGCATGCGGTGGACCTGGTGCGTCCGCGCCAGGCAGAGGAAGCCGAAGCGGCCGGTGCGCTGCTGGTGCAGGGCGCCGGGCTGCCCCGCTACCCGGGCCTGCGCTTCGGCCTGCCCGCGCCCAAGCGGCTGACCCGGCAATGGCAGCAGCAGCGCCCGGATGCCGTCTACATCGCCACCGAAGGTCCACTGGGCTGGTCCGCGCTGCGTACTGCACGGCGCCTCGGCATCCCGGTGGCGACCGGCTTCCATACCCGCTTCGACGAATACCTGCCCGACTACGGCGTGGCCTGGCTGCAGGCCGCCGCGCTGCGCTGGATGCGGCGCTTCCACAACCAGGCCGACGCCACCCTGGTGCCGACGCAGGAGCTGCAGCAGTTCCTCACCGCGCAGGGCTTCGACCGGGTGCGCCTGCTGGCGCGCGCGGTGGACAGCAGCCAGTTCGAGCCGGAGCGGCGCGATCCTGCGCTGCGCGAGGAATGGGGTATCGACGGCACCGGGTTTGCCGCGATCTACGTGGGCCGCATCGCAGCGGAAAAGAACCTTGCGCTGGCGGTGAAGGCGTTCCGCCGCCTGCAGCAGGTGCGCCCGAAGGCGCGCTTCGTGTGGGTGGGCGATGGCCCGGCACGCGAGAAGCTGGCGCATGAAAACCCGGACTTCATTTTCTGCGGCGTGCAGCGCGGCGACGCGCTGGCCCGGCACTTCGCCAGCGGCGACCTGTTCCTGTTCCCCAGCCGCAGCGAGACCTTCGGCAATGTCACCCTTGAAGCGATGGCAAGCGGCGTGACTACGGTCGCCTTCGACTACGGCGCGGCGCGCGAACACCTGCGCAGCGGTGAGAACGGGGAGGCGGTGGACGATGACGGCAGCTTTGTCGAGGCGGCGGTGCGGCTCGCGGGCAATGATGCCGAACGCGAACGGCTGGGCCGCAACGCGGCCACGGCGATGAAGCGGCTGCACCCCCAGCAGGTGGTGGCGGAATTCGACGCCCTGCTCGCCGAACTGGCCAAGGCCCGGAGGCCGCATGCGCACCACGCCGCTTGAGGCCCTGCGCGGGCGTGAAACCCGCTGGTGCCGTCGCGCCAACCACTGCTGCCGGCACCGTCGCATCCGCCGCGGGTTTGCCGTGGTCAGCCGGCTCGGCGATGGCGTGTTCTGGTACGCGCTGATGGGCGCACTGGTGCTGCTCGATGGGTTCGACGGCCTGCGCGCGTCGCTGCACATGGCCGCCACCGGGCTGATGGCGCTGCTGCTGTACAAGGGCCTGAAGCGCTGGACGCGACGCCCGCGCCCGTATGCGGCCGACCTGCGCATCCGCGCGTGGGTGGCGCCGCTGGATGAATTCAGTTTCCCGTCCGGGCACACGCTGCACGCGGTGTCGTTCACGATCGTGGCGCTGGCCTATTACCCCTGGCTGGCCCCGGTACTGGTGCCGTTCACGGCCGCGGTGGGGGTGTCGCGGGTGGTGCTGGGGCTGCATTACCCCAGCGACGTGCTGGCGGCGACGGCGATTGCCACGGCGCTGGCAGGCGCCAGCCTGCAATGGTTGCCCCTGCCGGTATGAGGGATGGCAGATTCCGCGCAGCCACGCAGGGCGTGGCTCTACGGATCTGACGATCTACAATACGGGCATGACTACGCTGTTCATCTCCGATCTGCACCTGGACCCGAGCCGTCCGGCCATCACCGCGCTGTTTCTGGACTTCCTGCGCCGCGAGGCGATGCAGGCCGATGCCCTGTACATCCTGGGCGACCTGTTCGAGGCCTGGATCGGCGACGACACACCCTCCCCGGCCGCCGATGCGGTGGCCGATGCGCTCAAGGCCGTGGCCGCCGCCGGGGTTCCGGTGTATTTCATCCGCGGCAATCGCGACTTCCTGGTCGGCGAGGAATACGCGCGCCGCGCCGGCTTCCGGATCCTGCCCGACCCCAGCGTGATCGACCTGTACGGCCAGCCGGTCCTGCTGCAGCACGGTGACCTGTTGTGCACCGATGACGTGGCCTACCAGCAGTTCCGCGCGCAGACCCGCGATCCGGTGTTCCAGGCCCAGTTCCTGGCGCAACCGCTGGCCGCGCGCATCGCCTTCGCGCAGAAGGCGCGCGACGCCAGCCAGGCGCGCCAGTCGGACATGAAGCAGGGCGACCGCGCCACCTTCGAGACCGTGACCGACGTGGCCCCGGATGAAGTCAGCGCCACCTTCGTGCGCTACGGCGTGGACACCCTGATCCACGGCCACACCCACCGGCCGGCGATCCACAGCGTGCAGGCCGGTGGTCGCACCTGCACGCGCATCGTGCTGGGCGACTGGTACGAACAGGGCTCGGTGCTGCGGGTCACCGCGCAGGGCTGGACGCTGGATTCATTGGCGTAGGAGCGTATCGACCAACGGTCGATACCTACCCGGTAGCACACGACCCGTTGGTCGTGTGCTCCGGAAACCATCAGCGGAACGCGGCGATGGTGGCCTTGGTGTTGACCAGCACGCGCTGGTTGTCGGCACTGGACGCGATGCCCATCGGGACCCCGTTGTAGCTGATGTTGGGGTTGGACCAGAAGTTCAGGCGCGGGCAGCCCTGCGTGCAGTCGTAGGCCATGATCGTACGCCAGCGCGCGCCGGTGGTCGGCTGGTAGCGATACCCATGGCCGTACGCATACGGCGACGTGCTCGGGTCGGTGGCGATGTCGTGGCGTGCGCTCTGCAGGTGGCCGATCTCATGCGCGAACGAGTAGTAGCCGGTGGCGCAGTCCCAGTACACCGCTGCGAACGCGGTGGACGCCGATGAACCGATTCCCGAGGCCAGCCCGCAATAGCTGCTGTTGTTGATCAGCAGTACCGCGACATCGGCGGCCGTGCTGTTGCGGGTGGTATGGATCGCATCCATGTAACCGTCACTGGTGGAGCGGAAACGCGCCAGGTCGGTGCTGAAATTGCCCGACTCGGTATACGACACCGCCTGGTAGCCGGCCAGCTGCAGGGTGAGGCCCACGTTGCTGTTGACGTAACCCTGGTTGGACTCGGCCACCGCCAGCTGCACCAGCGACTGCATGTTGCCGCCATAGGCGTTAACCGCCGCGTTGGTGGCGGCCACCAGCACCCGGATCGTGGCCGGCGAACCCGACGAGGCCTGCGCGATGCCGACCCGCTCGCTGACCGGAATGTCGATCCGCGGCAGCGTGTTGTAGTCGGCCGGGTGGTCGGCCGGCATGCGCGACTCGTCCACCTGCACCAGTACATGGCGACCGTCGCTGAGCGGACGCAACCGGTACAGCGTGCCATTGCGCCGGATGGAACCGGTGACGGTGTTGCCGGACTGGACCAGGATCACCGAATTGCCCGGATCGTTGCCCGTTGCGCGGGTCAACCGCGAGCCCGCCTCCTGCACGCTGCCATACCAGATGCTGCCGCCATCGGGCAGGCTTTCCACACGCTGCTGCAGCGCCTTCACCGGCGCACCGAGCAGTTCGAACTCGAGCTGGCGCTGGCCGGCTGCCACGGTGCCGGCATCGACCCGGACCTCCTGCACGGCAGCGCTCGACGGGGCGGCCAGCACGGCCTGCGCGGCCGGTTCGCTGGCCGCGCTGGCGCGGCTCAGCACTGTCACCGGTTCAAACAGGGGCGCGGCCGTCGCCGTGCCGATCGCCATCAGGGACAACGTGATCGCAACTGCGGTCTTGCTCATCGGACTGGACATCATGTCGCCTCGCTATGAGTGAGATTCAGAGTGAACGTGTTCGCGCTGCCGCCCCTGTCAGCAGGCTGGACCATCTGGCGCCAACTGCCCGCGTGAATTCAATAGAGGCTCTGGATGAGATGTCGGAACTGTGACCGTCAACCGAAGCGGTTCAGTTACGTCGCACCCGTGTCGTTTTCGCGCTACCTTGACCCGCATCGACAGGGGAAAGCGAGGCCATGGCTGGGCAGCCCGATCCGATCACGCTCATGCCGGTCGCGCTGCAGATCGGCCTGTTCTTCGATGGCACCCGCAACAATGCCGACAACCTGCGGCGCGCCTCGCACCCGGCCGGCAGCACCACCCCGGAAGCGCGGCCGCCCGCGTCCGCCGTCCTGGCCGATGATGCCTCGCCGTACCAGAGTCGGCTGACCAGCAGTTTCAGCAACGGGCTGACCAACATCGCCCGGCTGCACGCCCTGTACCCCGACCACCGCCGCGCCGCGCCAGCCCGGCCGGGCCCGCTGTCGCTGGCGATCTACATCGAGGGCGCCGGCACGCGTACCGGCAAGGACGACGACCTGATGGGGCTGGCGTTCGGGATCGGGCCCAGCGGGGTCACGGCCAAGGTCCGGCAGGCCTTGGACGTACGCCTGCCCGAGGCCCTGCGCGCACTGGCACGAACCGTGCCGGCGCACGCGCTGGGCAGCGTGCGGCTGGACCTGTTCGGTTTTTCGCGCGGTGCCGCGTCGGCGCGTGATGCGGTCAACCGCCTCAACGCCACCGACGGCCCTGCGTGGCTGCTTGAGCAGCTGCGGCGCACCGGCTGGCAGCCTGCCGCCGGCGCGGTGGATCGCCCGGTACGTTTCGTCGGTCTGTTCGATACGGTGGTCGCGATCGATGCGCGGCAACGCGAGGCGCTGCCGCGTGTGGGCCTGGCGCCCGACTGCGCGGACAAGGTCGTGCAGCTGGTGGCCCGCGACGAGCACCGGCACCACTTCGCACTCACCAGCGTGGCACCCGAGCATGAAGAGATCGCCCTGCCCGGCGTGCACGCCAACATCGGCGGCGGCTACGACCAGCGCATCGAAGGTCCGAAGCTGCTGACCCGTCCGCAAGGGCAGCGGCTGCGCAACCATGGCGTGGCCGACACCGCGCCCCCGCCGCTGGCCGTGTTGCGCGCCAGCCAGGCGTACGCACGGGCGCAGGCCGACTGCCGGCGCTGGCAGGCCGCGCTCGGGCTGGACGAGGACAGCGTCTGGGTCGACGTCTGGCATCGCTGGCAGCAGATGCGCGTAGCCGGCAGCGACAGCGTGTTGCCGCAGTGGGTGCTGTTCGCGCACGCGGCCGTGGTGCTGCGGCGTGGGATCGACTGGCGCTACCAGCTGGTCGCGCTGCGGCTGATGCAGCAACGCGCCACGGCGGCGGGGGTGTCGTGGACACGTGCGGCGGACAGCGATCCGGCCTTGGCGTTGCCGACCGAGCTGCAGCCGATCGCAGCGCGACTGCTGCGCGGGCAGGCACTGGAGGCGGCGCAGGAAAGCCTGCTGAGGCAGCGTTACCTGATGCAGTCGGCGCATTGGAACTTCGATGCGCTTGGGGATACCGCGCTGCTGTATGCCGCCGACGATGCGACGCGCGAGCTGCCGTACCGGCCCGGGCCGGGGTTGTTCTACATCAACCGGCCGACGGACGACGGGAGACGCGTGGTGCTGCGCAACGTGTAGCGCGGCCACGCCGGGCGTGGCGCTACCGCCCTGCCTGTTCGAGCAGGTCGGCCAGTTCGTCCTGGTCGAACCCGGCCAGCAGCCGCGCTTCCAGGTTGAACGGACCGTTGAGGTAACCGCTGGCGTATTCGCGCAGCAGCGCGATGAAACGCGTGCGCGGCTCGACACCTTCGCGTGCGCAGTACCAGCGGTACCAGCGCGTGCCGGCGGCAACGTGCGCCACCTCTTCACGCAGGATGATCTCCAGCACGTCGGCGGTGGCGTGGTCGTTGGAGGAGCGCAGCTTGATGATCATGCCCGGGGTGACGTCCAGTCCGCGCGCTTCCAGCACGCGCGGCACCAGCGCCATCCGCGACAGGCCGTCGTGCGCGGTTTTCTCGCACATTTCCCACAGCCCGTTGTGCGCGCCGAAGTCGGCATAGTCGAAACCGTAGGCCTGCAGCCGCTCGCGCAGCAGCAGGAAGTGGCGCGACTCGTCATCGGCCACGCCCACCCAGTCGGCATGGAACGATGCCGGCAGCCCGCGGAAGCGGTACACCGCGTCCCAGGCCAGGTCGATCGCGTTGAGTTCGATGTGCGCGATGGCATGGATGAACGCCGCGCGGCCTTCGGCGTTGCCCAGCCCGCGCCGGGGAACGTCGCGCGGGTGCACCAGCTGCAACCGGGGTGGCCGACCCGGCATGCGGATCGGCTCGGGCGGCGGCGCGGCGGCGTCCGCCTTCAACTGCCCCGCCCGGTACTGCGCTGCGTAATGCCGGGTCAGCGCGACCTTGCGCAGCGGATCCGCCTCGGCCATGCACTGCTGCGCGGCGCGCAGCAGGTCACCAGCCGCTTCGTCCTGCGGCAAGCACGTGCTCACCTACAGGCCTCAGGCGCGGCGCTTGTGCTTGGCATCGTCCGAACGCAGCTGTTGGATGCGTTCGAAATAGCCCGGCTCGATTCCGGTCGGGTAGACCCCGTTGAAGCAGGAGGAATCGAACGACTTCAGCTCCGGGTTGCCTTCGCGCACCGCCGCTTCCATGTCCTCGATGTCCTGGTAGATCAGCCAGTCGCAGCCCAGGTGCGCTTCGATTTCTTCCACGCTGCGGTTGTGCGCGACCAGTTCCTCCGCCGCCGGCATGTCGATGCCGTAGATGTTGGGGTAGCGCACCGGCGGCGCGGCGCTGGCCAGGTACACCTTGCGCGCGCCGGCGTCGCGCGCCATCTGCACGATCTGCTGGCTGGTGGTGCCGCGCACGATGGAATCGTCGACCAGCAGCACCACCCGGTTGCGGAACTCCAGGTGGATCGGGTTGAGCTTGCGGCGCACCGACTTCACCCGCTCACCCTGCCCCGGCATGATGAAGGTGCGGCCGATGTAGCGGTTCTTGATGAACCCTTCGCGGTACTTCACCCCGAGCACGTTGGAGATTTCCAGCGCGGCGTCGCGCGAGGTATCCGGGATCGGGATGATGGTGTCGATGTCGTGGTCCGGGCGCAGGCGCAGGATCTTCTCACCCAGCTTGATGCCCATGCGCATGCGCGCCTTGTGCACCGAGACGTTGTCGATCATCGAGTCGGGACGCGCGAAGTACACGTATTCGAAGATGCACGGGCTGTGCTCGGCCGGCTCGGCGCAGACTTCGGAGAACAGCTCGCCGCGCGCGGTGATCACCAGCGCTTCGCCGGGGCGCACGTCACGCACGCGCTGGAAGCCCAGCACGTCCAGCGCCGAGGATTCGGAGGCGACGATGTATTCATCGCCTTCGGCGTGGGCGCGCTTGCCCAGTACCAGCGGGCGGATCCCGTGCGGGTCGCGGAAGGCGACCAGGCCCAGGCCCAGCACCACGCTGATCACCGCATAGCCGCCCTTGCAGCGACGGTGCACGCCGGCCACGGCGCGGATCGCCGCTTCCGGGGTCAGCTGGCGCTGCGCGTCCAGTTCGAAGGCGAACACGTTCAGCAGCACTTCGCTGTCCGAATCGGTGTTGACGTTGCGGCGGTCCTGTTCGAACACCTGCTGGCGCAGGGCTTCGGTATTGATCAGGTTGCCGTTGTGGGCCAGCGCGATGCCGTAGGGCGAGTTGACGTAGAACGGCTGCGCTTCGTCCATGCCTTCCGAACCGGCGGTCGGGTAACGCACGTGCGCGATGCCGACCCGGCCTTCGAGGGTGGACATGGTCTTGGCGTCGAACACGTCGCGGACCAGGCCATTGGCCTTCTGCACGCGCAGACGGGTGCCGTCGGCGGTGGCGATGCCCGCCGCGTCCTGGCCGCGATGCTGGAGGACGGTCAGGCCGTCATACAACTGCCCGGCGACGTTCTGGTTGCCGACAATACCGACGATGCCACACATGGTGCGAATCTCCGCTGGGCTGGGCCCATCTACTGTGAAGGTGGCCGTACCTGGCCGGGGGAACCGTTCCGTGCCGGAACGGTGTCGTCCGCACGCACGCGCGCCGGATCGGTGTTCTGGGGGGAGCCTGGTCGTGCCTGGTTGGCCCACACGTCGGCGGGGTCCACCGCCTGCGGCGGGGTTTCATCCAGTGGTCGCGGCCATCCGCGCCCACCCAGCAACTGGCCAAGGACGCCATTATCGCCTGTCGCGCCCGGCTTGCCCAACTCCCCGACCGGCAGTTGCGCCGTGTTCACCTCGGGCAACGCTGCAGGCAGGGCCTGAATGCCCTGCAGGCCCTGCATGTCCTTCAGGTCGGGCAGCTGTGGCAGTTCCGGCATGCGCGGCATCCTCGCCTGCATCCAACCCACCCCGGGGTCGAGCGCGGCGCGCAGGTGCGAGGTGTGCCAGGCCGGTTCACGGGTCAGCGGTGTATAGGAGGCCAGCAGCAGCAGCACGCACGCGATCAGCCCGCCGCGGGCAACGCCGAGGCCGCCGCCGAGCAGGCGGTCCGCGCCGCTCAGGCTGGTTGAACGCACTGCCTGGCGCACGACCAGGCCGATCGCCCAGACCGAGACCATGACCAGCAGGAACACCGTGAGGTAGCCGGCGACATAGTGACCACTGCCGGGTGCGGCCGGGGCCGACCACCAGGCCGCCGCGCTGGCCCCGAACAGCAGGGCGGCCCAACCTCCCAGCAGCCAGGACAGCGTGCTGATCACGATGCTGACAAAGCCCCGCATCACCCCGAGCAGGGTCGACAGCGCGATCACCGCCAGCAGCACGATATCGATCATGCTGCGCGGCTCCGGTCACGGGCCCCGCCGGCCCACCGGCACGGGCGCGGCGCCCGCATCAGGGATGCGGCCGGACCATGCCGGCCACGCCGACCTTGGACGCAACCTGGGCCTTGAGGTTCTCCGCCTCGGCACGGTTGGCGACCGGGCCGACGCGCACGCGGTTGAGCGTGCCCTTGTCGGTGCGTACCTGCTCGACGAAGGCGCTGAACCCGGCGGCGCGGACCTTGTCGCGCAGGGCGTTGGCTTCGGCGGCCTGGCCGAAGGCGCCCAGCTGCACGGCGAAGCCGACGCTGCTGGCGGC
>NZ_CAUQPH010000102.1:0-14090 GCF_963519925.1 uncultured Stenotrophomonas sp.
TCCCGGCGGTGCACGCCCGGGCGGCAGCCGTGGTCCCGGCGGCGGTGGCCACCGTGGTGGCGGCCCGCGCGGCGGCTGATGCGAAATGAAAAAACCCGGTCATTGACCGGGTTTTTTTGCACTGGTAGCGCCGGCCGTTGGCCGGCCCACGCAGCGCCTAGCGGCGCTCGATCGTGAACCGGCTGCCGGCCACCCCCAGGTCCCAGCCCTTGCCGGTGCCGGCCAGGGCCAGGGATACGTCGCCCTTGGTGACGACCTGGGCGCTGCTGGACTTGTCCGCGCCCGCATGCGCTTCCACCGACGCGTAGGAGCCGATCAGGTCGTTGAGCGAATATGCGCCGGAGAACCTGCCCTTGCCGTCGGTGATCTTCGATTTACCCACGGTCAGGCCACCCCCCTTGACGGTGATCTTCACCGGGATGCTGGCCCCGTTGTCGCAGGTGATCATGCCGGTGCCGGACGCGGTCTTGTAGAACACCGACCAACCGGCGAGGGTGTAGCGCAGTTCGCAGTCGATGTTGCCCGCCGCCTGCGCGGCCGGAACCGCGCCCAGGCCGGCCAGTGCGATCAGTGCCAGGAAATGCTTTTTCATCAGGATGACCTCATGCCGGTGGAAGATGAGGCCGAATCTAGCTCATTTGACGGTCTCCTCCTCCAGGCGTCGATTCATCGTTTCAGCGGTCAGCAAGGTAGAGGCCAGCTTGCGCACGTCGCCGTCGTGCAGGAGCGCGTCGCGCGCTTTCGACACCGTCTTCAGACTGGACTTGTCCGGCCGGGCCCCCATCGCATAACGGTAGAAGCCGCTGGCCAGGCACATCATCGCCTCCCGGTTGTCTGCCACGTGCTCGGCAATCCCGCGGACGTCGTCGATATGCTCCAGCCAATAGCCGCCAGCGGTGTCGATGAACGGCCCGGACGCATCGATCGGCACTTCCTGGTCGGTGTAGCCCTCGTTGATGCCCAGCTCGGTCTGGCGAAGTTTCGCGGTCTGGTCGAAATTCTCCATCGACGCGCCGGTGTCGTTGAAGAACTCGTGGCAGGTCCAGCAGGTGCCTTCCGATGCAGTCGGCCCGGTGTTGATATGCCACTTCTCGCGCTCGCCGATCGGCCGGTCCGGATACGGGTCCGGGTCCGGCCGGATGGCGTTGGACGCGAACGTCTGGCAGAACAGGCTGTTGCGGATCACGAAGCCTCGCATCACCAGCGAGGTGGAGTGGTTGTTTGCGTACTTGACCGCGAACAGACCGGCGTTCAGCACGCCGCCCCGCCAGTGCGCCTGCTCGGCCGTCAGGGTGATCTTCTTCAGCGCGCTGCCGGTAACTCCGCCGATTTCATAATGGTTGGCCAGCGCCTCGTTGAGGTAGGTATAGCCCGGGTTGAACGCTTCGCGCACGCCGCCGGAGCCTTCGCGGAAGTTGTCTTCCAGGGTCATCCGGAACTCATCGCGCATCGCCGCGATCATCGTGGCGTCCAGGCCGGGGCGCGGCGACACCGGAAGGCCCGGGGCAAGGCCCGCGTAGAACGCAATGAACCGCGCCAGCTGCTGCGCCGAGCGTGGATCGGCCAGCATGCTGTCGACCACCGCCTGCACCTGCGTCTCCGTTTCCAGTTCGCCATTGGCTGCCTTGTCCAGCAGCGCCGCATCCGGTGTGGTGCCCAGCAGCGTGAACGACAAGGCGGTGGCCCGCTCGTACGGCGTCAGGGTAAACAGCGCATCGCCCGCATCCTTCGAGCCCAATTCCGAGCGATACAGGAAGTACGGCGAGGCCAGCATCGCCAGCGCCACGCCCTGCACGCCGCCCTCCGCTTCCCCATACACGGTTTCGTAGCGCGTCTTCTCGGTAGCCGACAATGGGCGCCGGAACATCTCGCGCCCCAGGTTCGCCACGAAGTCGGCCGCCGTGCTTCCGAAGCGAGTGGCCAGCGCGGCCTCGTCGATCGCGTCGCCCACCTTCAACGAGGTGTCGTAGTACTTGCGCACATCCTCGGCGGTGAAGGTGCTGGCAATGGCTTCGACCGGATAGATGAAGTCAGGGCCGTCAGCCTTGTTGTCCGGCAGGTCTTCGGGATCCACCGTCACGCCCAGCACGTCGCGCACCGCGTTCGCATACTCGGTCCGGGCCAGCATTCGCAACTGGCGCGGGCCGGCATGCGGCCCCGGGTTGCTGTACTCGCGCCAGACCGTGTTCACCAGGTAACCGGAAATCTCCGATCCACAGACGCCATCGCAGTGGGTGCCGTTGGCGGTCATGTTGGTGGTCATGCCGATGACCTTCTCCTTCAAGGCATCGACATTGTCCACCCAGCGCATTGCCTTGACCGGATCGTTCCAGCTGGTGGCGGAGTGGCAGCCCACGCAGCCATTGGTGTCGTCCAGCAGCACCTGCTTGCCCAGGTCGTCCACCACCGTGTAGGAGGTGGTGCGGACCATTGGCGCGGTGTCGTAGTCCACTTGGATGCGTTCGCGCATGGGGGCCGGATACGCCTTTTCGGTGTACGGGTAATGCACCACGTAATCCCCATACTCCAGCGCCACCTTGGCCTCGCCGCCCCAGGCCACATCCACCGGCACCCAGGCCTGGTTGCCCTTGCGCAGTTGCACCTGCCAGGCATCGGCCAGTGCGCCGGGAGGCTTGGCCGGGGCCTGCAGGGTGAGCTCGACGTTGACCTCGGGTCGTTCGATATAGGTCGCGGCAACCTCGGCATCCGGCGCGCCCGCGCCCAGCGTGGCATGCATCTCACGCTGTTCGGGCACCCACTCGTCGAACGGCTTCCATTCCACTTTGTAGTTGCCATGCGGCAAACCGTTGAGCACAAGCCGCTTGCCCCAGGCCAGGCCGAAGTCACGGCGATCCCCATCCGGGCCGGTAAGGAAGCCGACCACCTGCTGGCCGGCAACGTCCGCGGAAGGCGCGGCCGGCGCCCTCAGCGTCAGTGTGGTGGCCGGCAGCCCGTCGGTGATATAGGTGAGACGATAGATGTTGCCCGAAATATCGTCGGAGACCAGCAACGAACCGTCCGGCATCGGCAGGAATTCCACCGGGCTGCCGATGCAGCCGTTCTCCTGCATGCATCCGGTCGGTGTGGTCGGGCCGGTGCCGCGCCAGCCCTGCACCAGCGGAATGGACGCATCCACGCTGTCGCCGTCCAGGGTGAACACGGTGATGTTCATGCCGGGGCGTTCGTCACTGCCCTTGCTGTGCACGGCGGCCAGCAGGTGCTGGCGCCCGCGCTGCGGGGCGTAGGTCTTCCAGAAACGGATGCCCAGCGGCGCGAAATTGCTGCCGAAGTCGAACGCGGGCGGCGAGAAGTGCAGCGTGTTGATGTCCGAAGGCGCCTTGTCGCTGAGGATGGCGCCCGGCGGAATCCGCAATGCGTCCAGCTCCTCGCGGCGCTCCCACTCCGAGTCGGTGATGCCGATGGTGTCACGACCGAAGACGTAGGGCGCGCCGTAGTGCCGCGGCGCACGCAGCATGTTGAACACGTTCAACTCGTCGGGGTTGTCGAAGCCGTCGCGGTTGTTGTCGCCCGACCAGACCGTACCGGTGGCCGGCTGCCAGTCCATGCCGACGGCGTTGCGTATGCCGCGTGCCAGCACTTCGGATGCACCGGTGGCCGGATTGACCCGCAGGATGGTGCCGTAGCGCGGGTCTTTGACGGTAATGCAGACGTTGCACGGAATGCCTACGTCCGTGTAGATCCACTCGTCGGTGGGATCGAAGGTATTGAAGTGCAGCGAGTGCTTCTGGTGGTACCACCGCCACGGCGGCACGTCCGCCAACGGGAAGTCGGCATCGTCTGCGGGGAATTTCCAGACCTCGGTGCCGATCAGCGCACCGGTGCGGTACTTCGTGTCGATGTCGTCGATGCGCCGCAGGCTGCCGCTGGTGGCGTAGTACAGCGTACCCTTGCGATAGGCAACACCATGCGGCTCCTCCAACCCGGTGCCGATCACGTAAGTGGCCGTCGTGCCGGTCTTCTGCGCATTCAATTCCAGCGCGTACAGCACCTGGGCACGACGATTGGCGGTACTGCCCTCGCCCACCGGCTTGTCCGCCCAGTGAGGAATCGCACTGCTGCCCACGTACAGCACGGTGCCGGCGTCGTTGAGCGCCATCTGCCGCGGTTGATCCAGGCCCGAGGCGAACAGCTCGACCGTGATCCCCGGCAGGCCTTTCAGTCGGGCCACGTCCGGCAACCTGCGGAAGCGCGGCTTGAAGACGACGTTCTGGCCGGACGCCTCGGTGATCCGGAGAACACGACCGGTATCCATCGGCGCGCCGACGCTGTTGCTGTCCAGGATCAGCACATAGTTGCACTGCTTCAGCTCATCGACGACGACGGTCTGCCCCCAGCTGCCCTGGATCGGGTGGACATCGGTGCCGCACTGGAGCTTGCCGGTGATCTCGCCGCTGGCCTCGCCGCTGCCGTACTCGATGTTGGACGGCAGCTCCAGGGTAATGCGGTTCCCCTGCGGATCGGGATCGGGGCCCATGCAGGCGCCAAGGTGCGTCCAGGTGGTATCCCAGAATGGGTTCTGCCCATCCGGCTCGTAATCATCCTGGTTGCACCAGGCGGCGTGCCCGTGGCACTCGTAGCGCTGGCCCAGGTTCTGCACCGTATCGCCGATGACGTAGCCGCTGTCCGGCGCCCACTGTGGGTCATCACAGGCCATCTGGACCGGACCGGACCCGCCATCTTCCCGGCGGCAACCACCCAACGCGAGCGCCAGCATGAGCGCCGCCACCGCTAACCCGGATTTCATGGTATTCCCCACCCGTCGAATTCGACCCCCGTTGAATTCATGCCTCATGCCGCACCCGCGCTGCGCCAGGCGATTCAGCCGATCCCCCTGAATATCCCGCTGACCGGGGGAAGGCTGTAACCCGAGGCCACCCCCATCGACTGCGCGACCGTCGTCCAGATCCGCTCCAGGCTGACGTGCTCGCCCAGCCAGTCGCTTCGGTCACCCTGGTCGCCGATATGGATGAAGCGGCCGTTGTTGCTGTTGCCGACGTTCAGCCCGTGCGACCGGGTGCCGCCGATCATCACCAAGGGCATGTCCAGGCTCGTCTCCGGTCGGCCGTCAGACAGCTCGCTGGTGACAACGACCAGGGTGTGGTCCAGCAATGAATCCTCCGGTACGTCCGGATCCGGGTGCCGGGCCAGGTCATCCAGCAGCGTCTTGAGTCGGTTGACGTACCACACTCGCGACTGCTGCCACATGATGCGCTTTTCGTCCGGACCGCTGCCGCGGTTATGGTGGGCAGCCTCGTGCGCATTGTCGGTGAACGTCGGCCCGCTGCCGTCACCGTAGGGATCGAAATAGATCGCCTGGTTCTCCGAACTGGCGCCGACCTGGAAGGTGGCCACCCGGGTCGCACCGCAGGCCAGTGCGGTCGCCAGTACGCTCGACGTGGCAGCCAGCACATCCGCCCTGCGCTTGTGGTCTTCGAGCCACGACTGCTCGAACTCCGGCAGCGTGGGGTCGCAGCCGGGGCCCGGCTCCACCGGGCCGCCGTCCAGGTCGTTCTGCACCTGCTCGATGGCGTCCAGGTGCGACTCCAGCTTCTGCCGCTCGCGCGGCGACATGCCTTCCTTGAGCTCGCGCAGGTCGGCCAGGGCCGGGTCGAACACGTGCTTGCCACCACTCCGGCTGCGCCCGGCCTGGTCGGGGAACAAGCTTGCAAACAGGCGGTGCGGGTTGCTCTGCATGTCCCGGATCGCCGTGCCTCCTCCGGAATAGGACACCCGAAAGTTTGGGTTGTGGGTAATGTGGCCACAGAACACAGCCTTCTGCGTGGCTGCATAGTTCGACAGCTTCTGCCCGATGATGTGGTCGATGCTGGCATGCGCCTTGTTGTTGTCACGCAGGCATGACGTCCAGCCGCTATGCGCTTCGTAGTTTGTCGCCAGGGAGGTGCCACGGATGTAGAGCGACCGCGAGCGGTAAGGCTCCAGCTCACTGCTCAGCATCGCCAGCAGGGGACCCTCCACATCCAGCCCCAGCGATCGATAACTGTTGTTGCCTACTTCCCCATCCCACGGATGCCAGATCTGGCGATCGTTCGGGTCGCTGGGCGCTGCCTGGTCCGGCGTGGCGTTGTTGAGATTCAGGGTTCCCAATCCATCGGCCAGGATGACGAACACCACCTTGGGCTTGCCGCCCTGCAGCGCACCCTTCAATTCGCGCCCGTCCACCGCCCAGCGGGCCAGCGACGTGCGGTTGAGGTAGTACGCCCCTGCACCGAGGGCGCCCAGTCCGCCCGCAGCGGCCAGGCTCAGCAGCAGTCTACGGCGGGACACTGAAATGCTCATTTCGCGTTCTCCTGGTCCTTGCGGCGGTTCATCGTTTCAGCGGTCAACAGCGTGGTCGCCAGCCTGCGCACGTCGCCGTCCTGCAACAGCGTGTCGCGCGCACGGTTGATGGTCCCCAGGCTGTTCCTGTCCGGCCGGGCACCCATCGCGTAGCGGTAAAAACCGCTCGCCAGGCACAACATGGCCTCTTTGTTGCCTGGGACGTGCTCGGCGATGTCGCGGACGTCATCGATGCGGTCGATCCAGTTGCCGCCGGCGTTGTCGATGAACGGGCCGGAGGCATCGATGGGCACGTGCTGGTCGGTGTACCCCTCGTTGATGGCCAGTTCCGTCTCGCGCAGCTTTGCGGTCTGGTCATAGTTCTCCATCGATGCGCCTGTGTCGTTGAAGAACTTGTGGCAGCCCCAGCAGGTGCCGTGCGATGCAGCCGGGCCGGTATGGATCCACCATTTCTCGCGTTCGCCGATCGGCCGGTCGGGATAGCCGTCGGGCTCCGGGCGCAGTGCGTTGGCAGCGAACGACTGGCAGAACAGGCTCTGCCGGATGGTGAAGCCACGCATGACCAGCGAGGTGGAGTGGTTGTTGGCGTACTTGACCGGGAACAGCCCCGCGTTCAGCACGCCGCCGCGCCAGCGCGCATGTTCGGGAGAGAGCACCACCTTTTTCAGCGCGCTGCCGGTGACCCCACCGATGGCGTAGTGGCTGGCCAGTTCGGCATTGAGGAACGTATAGCCGGGATTGAACGCCTCGCGCACCGTGCCGGAACCGGTGTGGAAATTCTCTTCCAGGGTCATCCGGAACTCATCACGCATTGCCGCGATCATTGGCGCGTCCAGGCCTGGCCGCGGGGAAATGGGAATGCCCGGGGCCAGGCCGGCGTAGTACGACACGAACCGGGTCAGTTGCTGCGCCGCGCGTGGGTCGAGCAGCATGTTGGAGATGACCCGCTGCACCTGCCCTTCGGTTTCCAGCTCGCCATTTTCCGCCGCAGCCAGCAGCGTGTCATCGGGCGTGGTGCCAAGCAGCGTGAACGACAAGGCGGTGGCACGCTCGAACGGGCTCAGCGTGAACAGGTCGCCTTCCGCATCCTTCACCCCCATCTCCGAGCGATACAGGAAGAAAGGCGAGGCCAGCATGGCCAGTGCAACGCTGCGCACGCCGCGCGCGCCCCCGGCCGAGGGCTGGTTGTACAGCGCCAGGTAGCGAAGCTTCTCGCTGTCCGACAGCGGACGCCGGAACATCTTCCGGCCCAGCGCCGAAACGAAAGCGTCGGCCCGGCTGCCGAAGCGTGCGGCCAGCGCCTGCTCGTCGATGGCGTCATCGAACGGCTTCCACTCCACCCTGTAGTCGCCGGGCGGCATGCCGTCGAGCACAAGCTTCCCGCCCCAGGCCACGCTGAAGTCGCGACGCTCCCCATCCGGGCCGGTCATGAACCCGACCACCGGCAGGTGCGCGATATCCGGCGAGGGCGCTGCGGGCGCAGTCAAGGTCAACGTCGTGTCGGGCAGCGTGTTGCCGTCGTGGCTGACGCGATAGATGACACCGGCCACATCGTCCGACACCAACACCGAGCCGTCGGGCATCTCGTAGAACTCGACCGGGCTGCCCAGGCAACCGTTTTCCTGCATGCAACCCGATGGCGTGGTCGGACCCGAACCCCGCCACCCCTGCACCAGCGGAATGGACGATTCGACCGTGTCGCCCGCCAGCGCAAGCAGGGTGATATTCATGCCCGGCCGCTCATCGGTGCCCTTGCTGTGCACCGCGACCAGCATGTGTTCCCTGCCTGCGCGCGGCGGGTAGCCATTCCAGAAGCGCACGCCCAGTGGCGCGAAATTGCTGCCGAACGCGTACGCCGGCGGCGTGTAGTCGCCCGGCCTGATCTCCGACGGCGGCTTTTCACCGAGGATGGCGCCGTGCGGAATCCGCAGCGCGTCCAGGTCTTCCCGGCGCTCCCACTCCGAGTCGGTGATGCCGATGGTGTCCGGGCCGAACACATAGGGCGCACCAAAATGCTTCGGTTCCGAGGCGGCATCGATGACGTTCAACTCATCGTCGTTGTCGAAGCCATCGCGATTGTTGTCGCCAAACCAGAGCTTTCCGGTCGCCGGATTCCAGTCCAGCCCGCCCGCATTGCGTACACCGCGCGCAAGCACGTCGGCCTTGCCGGTCGCCGGGTCGACCCGCATCACCGTGCCGTAGCGCGGATCCTTGATGGTCACGCAGACATTGCAGGGAATGCCGACTGCCGTGTACAGGTGCCCGTCGGCCAGGTCGATCGAATTAAAGTACAGCGGATGCTTCTGGTGATACCACCGCCACGGCGGTACATCCGCCAACGGGAACTCATCATCGCTGCCGGGATAGCGCCAGAGCTCCTCGCCCTGCAGCACGCCGTCGCGGTACCTGCTGTCGATCCCGGGCACGCGTTTCAGGCTGCCCGTCGTCGCGTAGTACAGCGCGCCATTGCGATACGCGACCCCATGCGGCTCTTCCAGCCCGGTGGCAATCACGTAGGTGGCCGTCGCGCGGGTCTTCTCGGGGTTCAACTCCAGCGCGTACAGGGTTTCCGCACGCCGGTTGGCGGTGTTGCCCTCGCCCACGGGCTGGTCGGCCCAGTGCGGAATGGAACTGCTGCCCACGTAGAGCACGGTCCGGTCGTCGTTGAGCGCCATCTGCCGCGGCTGGTCCAGCCCGGACGCGAACAGCTCGACCTTCACGCCGGGCAGCCCCTTCAGCAGGGCCGGATCCGGCAGCCGGCGGAAGCGCGGCTTGAACAGGATGTTCTGGCCCCGCTGCTCGGTCACCCGGATGACCCGGCCGGTGTCCATCGATGCGCCGATGGCGTTGCTGTCCATGATCAGCACGTAGTCGCACTGCTTCAGGTCATCGATGACAACGGTCTGGCCCCAGCTGCCCTTGACCGGATGGACGTCGGTGCCGCACTGGAGCTTGCCGGTGATGTCGCCGCTGGCCTCGCCGGTGCCGAATTCGATGTTGGTCGGCAACTGCAGCGTGATGCGGTTGCCCGGCGGATCGGGATCGGGCCCGCCCGTGCACGCCCCGAGGTGCTTCCAGGTTTCTTCCCAGAACGGGTTCTCGCCATCGGGCTCGTAGGGCGCCTGGTTGCACCAGCCGGCGTGGCCGAAGCACTCGTAGCGCTGGCCCAGGTTCTGCACCGTGCTGCCGATGACGTAGCCGCTGTCCGGCGCCCACTGCGGGTCGCTGCAGCTGGGCTCGAAGGCGTCGGACTCATCGTTCTTTCGACAGCCCCCCCATACCAGCACGAGCGCCAACAACAGCGCGATCAACGCCATCCAGGCCTTCATCGGAGGTCCCCGGCTCTTGAATTCGACCCCCGTTGAATTCAGATTCCACGGCCTGTGGAAGGCGCACTGGAATTGGTCGCAACCATGCACCCCGTCCTATTAAGACGGGGTGAAGTCAGCCCTGCTGGACCGGTCCGCGCAAGGTAAATGCATCGGCGTCGAGCATCGCCGGGAAGCGCGCACGGTGCGCGGCCAGCGCGGCGGCGGAGACCGTGGTGGTCACCACCTGTTCGCAGCTGCGGGTTTCCACCTGCGGCTGCCCGAGAAAGTCGATCACGGCGCTGTCGCCGTCGTACTGCAGCGCGTTGCCATCCACGCCGACGCGGTTGACCGCCGCCACGTAGCACAGGTTTTCGATCGCGCGCGCACGCAGCAGGGTCCGCCAGGGATAGGCGCGTGCCGCCGGCCAGTTGGCCACGAAGATCTGCAGGTCGAAGTCCAGGTCGTCGGCCCGTTCGACGTTGTAGCGGTTGCGGCAGAACACCGGGAAACGCAGGTCGTAGCAGACCAGTGGATTGATCCGCCAGCCTTTCCATTCCACCGTCAGGCGCGCGTCGCCGGCCGCATAGCGCAGGTGTTCGTCGCCGTAGCGGAACAGGTGGCGCTTGTCGTAGTACTGCAGGCCGCCGTCCGGCGTGGCCCACAGCAGGCGGTTGTACACGCCCTCGCCCACCCGCAGCTGCACGCTGCCGGTGACCGCCGCGCCCAGCCGCGATGCCTGCTCGCGGATCCACGCCACGGTGGGACCGTCCATCCCTTCGGCGCGGAAGATCGCGTCGTTGGAGAAGCCGCTGGTGAAGGTTTCCGGCAGGATCACCAGGTCGGTCTGCCCGGCCAGCGGCGCCAGCAGTTCGCCATAGTGCGCGCGGTTGCCCTCCGGGTCGTGCCAGCGGGTGTCGCCCTGTACCAGGCTGATCCGCAGGTCGGGGCGCTGCGCGGCCGCCATCACAGCGCTTCCAGCCGTGCGATGGCCGCATCCAGGGTCGCGTCGTTCTTGGCGAAGCACAAGCGCACGATGCGCTGGCCCTGCGGCGGGGTTTCATAGAACGGCGACAGCGGAATGGCGGCCACACCCTTTTCGATAGTCAGCCATTTCACGAATTCGTGGTCCGGCAGGTCGCTGATCGCCGAGTAGTCCACCAGCTGGAAATACCCGCCCGGCACCGGCAGCGGCTGCAGCCGCGTACCGAGCAGCTGTTCGCGGAAGCGGTCGCGCTTGGCCTGATAGAACGCGCCCAGTTCCAGGTGGTGTTCCGGCTCGTCGCGGATCATCGCGGCAAAACCGTACTGGGCCGGGCCGAAGCTGGTGAAGGTGTTGTACTGATGGACTTTGCGGAATTCCGCGCTCAGCGCCGGGGGCGCCACCGCATAGCCGATCTTCCAGCCGGTGCAATGGTAGGTCTTGCCGAAGCTGGAGATGACGAACGTGCGCTCGCGCAGCTCCGGGTAGCGCAGCGCCGATTCGTGGCGGCGGCCGTCATAGATGATGTGCTCGTACACTTCATCGGAAATGAGGTAGATGCCTGTGCCGCGCAGCACGTCGATCAGGGCCTGCATGTCCGCGGCATCGAACATCGCGCCGGACGGGTTGTGCGGCGTGTTGACCATCAGCAGGCGGGTCTTCGGCGTGATCGCCGCGCGCACCCGGTCCCAGTCGACGCGGAAGCTCTGCGGGTCCAGCGGCACGTGCACGGCGCGCGCGCCGGCCAGCTCGATGGCCGGCTCGTAGCAGTCGTAGGCCGGGTCCAGCACGATCACTTCCTCGCCGGGGCGCACCACCGCATGGATGGCGTTGAAGATCGCCTCGGTGGCACCGCTGGTGACGGTGACCTCGCTGTCCGGATCCACCTGCGCGCCATACAGGTCCAGCGACTTCTGCGCGATGGCCTGGCGCAGCGGCGCCACCCCGGTCATCGGCGGGTACTGGTTGAGCCCGCCGTGCATGGCCTTGGTCGTCTCATCGATGAGCCGCTGCGGCGCGGAAAAGTCCGGGAAGCCCTGCCCCAGGTTCACGGCGCCGTGCTCGGCGGCCAGCTGGGACATCACGGTGAAGATGGTGGTGCCCACCTTGGGCAGCTTGGTCTGGGGGTTCATCGGCAACCGGAAATCAAAGGCGGAGCAAAAGTGTAAACCGGTACACTCCCTGCATGCAGATCTCCCCGAACACCCCGCCGCTGCTGTCCGCCACGGGCCTGGCCTTCCACCGCAACGATGAACCCGTGTTCGGGCCCCTTGATCTGCAGGTCGACGCCGGTGAGGCGCTGCTGGTCCAGGGCGACAATGGCGCCGGCAAGACCACGCTGCTGCGGGTTCTGGCCGGGCTGCTGCGGGCCGGCAGCGGGACCATCCAGATCGATGGGCGCCCGGCCGGGCACCGCGAGCGCGCGCAGTTCGTGGCCTATCTGAGCCACCTGCCTGGACTGAAGCCGGACCTGGACACGCTGGAGAACCTGAATTTCCTGTGCGGCCTGCACGGTCGCCGCGCGCGCCAGATGCCCGGCAACGCGCTGGCCATCGTCGGCCTGGCCGGCCATGAGGGTACCCTGGTGCGCCAGCTCTCCGCCGGCCAGAAGCGACGGCTGGCGCTGGCGCGGATCTGGCTCTCGCCGGCACCGTTGTGGTTGCTGGACGAGCCGTACGCCAACCTGGACCTGGACGGGATCAACCTGGTGAACCGGATGATTACCGCACACCTGCGCGGCGGTGGTGCGGCCCTGGTGACCACGCACGGGGCCTATGCCGCGCCGCCGGTACGGACGCGGCTGGTAACCCTGTCTGCGGCCGGGCAGCCGTCGCAGGCCGCAGCGGGAGACCTGGCATGATCGCGCCGGGGACCCAGCCGGGACTGTGGCAGACCGCGCGGGCGCTGGCCGGGCGCGACCTGCGCCTGCTCTGGCGACGCCGCGGCGATGCCCTGCAGCCGCTGCTGTTCGCGCTGCTGGTCGTGGTGCTGTTCGCACTGGCGCTGGGCCGCGACCCGCCCTTGATGGCCAAGGTCGCCGCCGCCGTGCTGTGGCTGGCGGTGCTGCTGGCCGGTCAACTCGCGCTGGACAGCCTGTTCCGCAGCGATGCCGAGGACGGTTCGCTGGAACAATGGCTGCTGGCCCCGGTCCCGTTGGCGTGGCTGGTGCTGGTACGGGTGCTGGTGCACTGGGCGACCACCGCGCTGCCGATGATCGCGGTCACCCCGCTTCTTGCCGAAATGCTGCATCTGCCACATGACCAACTGCCGATACTGCTGGCATCGTTGCTGCTCGGCACCCCGTTGCTCAGCCTGATCGGCGGCGTGGTGGCGGCGCTGACGGTGAGCATTCGACGCTCTGGTATTCTCGTTGCGCTGCTGGCGTTGCCGCTGTTCGTGCCGGTGCTGGTGTTTGGTGCAGGCAGCGTGGCGGCCGCCGCGCGCGGGCAGGATCCGGTCGGGGCGTTGCTGCTGCTCGGCGCCGGGCTGGTGGTGGCACTGGTGCTGGCGCCGCTGGCTACCGCTGCCGCGATCCGGATTTCATTGAGTTGAGTGGTTGGCTTGCGTTTCACCGTTTTTCAGGACACGCCTGGCGTGTCGCTACGTTCTCGTCCCCTGCTGGATAGCTATCGCCGCATGCAGCCCATCGTCCGCTGGTTCCATCAACTGGGTTCGCCGCCCACCTTCGACCGCTTCGCGTCGCGCTGGTCGCGGGTGTTCTACCTGGCCGCCCTGCCGGTACTGCTGGTCGGCATCTGGCAGGGCCTGTTCGTGGTGCCCGCCGAGCAGAACCAGAACGACGCTTTCCGCATCATCTACATCCATGTGCCCAGCGCCTGGATGAGCCTGTTCGTGTTCGCGCTGATGGCGCTGTATTCGGCCATCGCGCTGGTCTGGCGGATCAAGATCTGCGAGATCCTGGCGATGGCGTGCGCGCCGATGGGCGCCGGCTTCACCCTGGTCACCCTTCTCACCGGCAGCATCTGGGGCAAGGGCACCTGGGGCACCTGGTGGGACTGGGACCCGCGCATGACCAGCGAGCTGATCCTGCTGTTCCTGTACCTGGGCGTGATCGGCCTGTACCACGCCATCGAAGACCGTCGCAGCGCGGCGCGCGCGGCTGGCCTGCTGGCCATCGTCGGGGTCGGCCTGCTGCCGATCATCCGCTACTCGGTGGACTGGTGGGGAGGCCTGCACCAGCGCCAGTCGATCAATGTGTTCGGCGACAACGCGGTCCGCGCCGAGCTGATCGCCCCGCTGTGGTGGATGGTGGTGGCCACCAAACTATGGTTCGTCGGTTCGCTGCTGGCCAAGGCACGCGCCGACAACCTGGGCCGCGAGGCCGGCAAGGCCTGGGTGGCCGAGCGCCTGGGCCCCGCCGGCGGCAGCGCACAGGAGCACCCGACCCGATGACCCATGTTCCCTTCCTCGTGGCCGCGTACGCGGTGTTCGTGCTGGTGCTGGCGGCCGACGCACTGGGC
>NZ_CAUQPH010000103.1:0-14031 GCF_963519925.1 uncultured Stenotrophomonas sp.
TTCCAGCCACGCAGGGCGTGGCTCTACGCACTGTCGGCCGTTCCAGCCACGCAGGTCGTGGCTCTACGGTGTGGACACCATCGGCCCCATATGCAGCGAGGGCCTGGCGCTCTTTCGAACGCCAGGCCCTCGGCGGTCCGCGCTGGATCCTGTCTGCCCGGAGAGAGGGGCGAACAGGATCCTGCGCTACTACCCTCGCTTGCGGAACATCGAGATGATCGCAAGGATCAGGAACACCACGAACAGAATCCAGGCAACGTTGCTGGCGGCGCCGGCAATGCCGGAGAAGCCAAGCACCGCCGCGATGATGGCGATTACAAAAAAGATTACGGCGTAGTGCAGCATGTCGATCCTCGCGTCGTGCGTGCCGGATTGGCGTGCTGCCATATTCACCAAGGTGCGGTGTTCAGGAAGTGATGGGAATCTCGATGCGCGATGAAGCCTTCAGCCTCGTGAGACCTTCGTCAATGCTGACCTGCGGCACGTAGCCGAAGTCGCGCCGGGCCGGTTCCATGCTGTACCAGTGCGGGGTGCACAGCTGCTCGGCCAGGAAGCGGGTCATCGGCGGTTCGCCACGCAGGCGCAGCAGTGGCCACAGCCGCTCGGCCACGGCACCGATGCGGTAAGCGGTCTTGAAGCTGATCGACTTCTGCACCGGCGGCGCACCGACCGCGGCCATCAGCTTGTTGACCAGCTCGCGCATCGGCAACGGCTCGCCGTTGGAGATGAAGTACGCCTTGCCCGCGCAGGCCGCGCCCGGGGCGAGGCGCTCGAAGGCGAGGAAATGCGCCAGCGCGGCGTTGTCGATATAGGTGGTATCGACCAGGTTGTTGCCGTCGCCCACGAAGCGCAGGCGACCGGCACGCGCGCGTTCGGCCAGGCGCGGTACCAGCTGCTGGTCGCCCGGGCCCCAGATCAGGCGCGGGCGCAGCGCGACGGTGGCCAGGGTCGCATCGTTGGCGGCCAGCACGCGCTGTTCGGCGATGGTCTTGGTGGCGGCATACGGCGCCTGGAAATCTTCGCCGTAGGGCACCTCGTCGGCGCCCAGCCCTTCCACCGGATGGGTGGCGCGGTGGGTGACGCTCGGGGTGGAGGTGTACACCAGCGTGCGCACGCCGTGCGTGCGGCAGGCGGCGATGACGTTGTCGGTGCCGACCACGTTGGCCTGGTGGTAGCTCTCGTAGCTGCCCCAGGCGCCGGCCTTGGCGCCGTTGTGGAATACCGCGTCCACGCCGGCCACCGCATGTCGCACGGCGTCGGCGTCGGCCAGGTCGCCGCGGATCTGACCGACGCCCAGCGCGGCCAGCGGCGGGTAATCGCCACGGTTGAAGCTGAGTACCTCATGGCCGCGCGCGACCAGGCCACGGCACAGGGCCTGGCCAAGGAAACCACCGCCGCCGGTGACGAGAATCTTCATGCGTGCTGTTCCATTCGGGTAGCGGCCCAGGCCGTGAGTTTTTCGCGGCCGATCTTGGCGTTGTGACGGATGTCGACGGGGAATCCGGGGTGCGCGAGGAAGCGTTCGATGCGCACCGTGCCCACATGCGCGGCCGCTTCGGCGCGCAACCGCTGCTGCAGGGCCGGCGAATCGACCACGCCCGGCTGCAGTTCGTAGCAGAGCACCGGCAACTGCGCGCCGGCGGTACCCACCCCGACCAGTGCGGTGCGGGCGATGCCGTCCAGCGCGTTGAAGATCGGTTCCACCTGTTCGGTGTAGAGCGGGCCGTGCGCGGTCTCCAGGCGCTGGGTCTTGCGCCCGCAGAACCACAGCCGGCCGTCGCCGTCGAAGTAGCCGACATCGCCCATGCGGTGCACCACCCGCGTGCTGCCGTCGGCCAGGGTCTCGCTGATCTTGGCCGCGGCCGTGGCCTGCGGGCGGTTGAAGTAGCTGTCGGTGGCGGTGGGCCCGGCCACGGTGATTTCACCGACCACGCCGGTGGCCACTTCGCGCGCCTGCGACCAGTCCGGCAGCGGTGCGTCGTCGATGGCGATGATGCGCACCTGGTTGGGCGGCACCACCCGGCCCACGCAGGTGCCGGCGCCGGCTTCGGTGGCCTGGCGGGTGCTTTCCAGTTCGCGTCCCTCGATCACCGCCACCGGCAGGCATTCGGTGGCGCCGTACGGGGTCCAGAACTGGGCGTCGTCGGGCAGCAACCGGCGGA
Organism: uncultured Stenotrophomonas sp.; assembly: GCF_963519925.1. Classification (NCBI taxonomy): domain Bacteria; kingdom Pseudomonadati; phylum Pseudomonadota; class Gammaproteobacteria; order Lysobacterales; family Lysobacteraceae; genus Stenotrophomonas; species uncultured Stenotrophomonas sp. The sequence continues at coordinate 2,163 of NZ_CAUQPH010000103.1, forward strand.
TCCGGGCCACCACGTCCGGCGGTACCGGTGCACCGGCCGAGGTTACCCGGCGCACGCCCGGCAGCGGCTGGCCGTGGTCGGCCAGCACCCGCATCAGCGCGGGTGAACCGAACAGCTGGGTCACCCCAAAGCGGGTGATGGCGTCATGCAGCTTGCGCGGGTCGGCCTTGGCCGGGCGGGTCGGGTCCATGTCGGGAATGACCGAGGTCAGGCCCAGTGCCGGGTCGAACAGCGCGAACGGCGGGAAGGTCGGCAGGTCGACCCCGCCCGCCTCCATGCCGAACGCCGCACGCAGCAGCTCCACCTGGCCCACGAAGTGCCGGTGGCGGTAGACCACGCCCTTGGGCACGCCGGTGGAGCCGCTGGTGAACAGCAGGGCCGCCACGTCATCGCCGTCGGTGCTGGCGATCGGCTGCGGGTGGGCCGTGCCGGCCGCTTCCAGCCGGGCCAACGTGGTGCCGCCCCAGCCCCAGCGCCGGCCGACCGTGACCAGGCGCCTGGCGCCCGGACACCAGCGCAGTACCAGCCGCGCCACATGCGCCAGGCCGATGCCGATGAACGCCTCCGGCTGGGCTTCGTCCAGGCACTGCTTCAGCGCGCGCTTGTCGATGCCGGGATCGACCAGCACCGGCACCGCGCCGTTCTTGAACAGGGCGAACATCAGCAGGAAGAACTCCGGCGAGGGCCGCACCATCACCACCGCGCGCACCCCGCGGCCGATGCCGTAGGCGGCCAGGCCGGCGGCCATGGCGTCGCTGCGGGCATCCAGGGTGCGGTAATCCAGGGTCACGTCATAGCGCGCCATGCCGTCCGGACCGGGCCTGCCGGGGCAGCGGATGGCGATCTGGTCGGGGCGTTCGCGGGCCAGTTCCGGCAGGCGTGCGGCGATGTTGATCGGGCTGTTCATCCGTTCATTGTCGCCGCTGCAGAAAATTCTTGCGCGGCGGCCGCCGGCGTGGAAAATTCGCGCCTCGCCTTTCCATCCCCTGCCGCCCGAGGCGGCACGCCCATGTCCCATCCCTGCATGACGTGCGGCGCCTGCTGCACCCAGTACCGCGTGGCCTTCCACTGGATGGAATCGGACGAGGTCACCCCTGGCGGGGTACCGCACCAGCTGACCGAACCGCTCGACCCGCACCGCCTGTGCATGCGCGGCACCCATTCCAAGCCGGTGCGCTGCGTGGCGCTGGATGCGGAGATCGGCGTGTATTCGCGCTGCAGCATCCACCCCAACCGGCCCAGCGTGTGCCGCGAGGTGGACGCGTCGTGGGAGTACGGCAAGGCCAGTCCGCAGTGCGACAAGGCGCGGGCGATCCACGGGCTGCCGGCGTTGAGCCTGGAGAGCTGGGCGTGGCGGGATGGCGAGGGCCAGCCGGACGCGGCGTGACCCGTGCGTGTGACGACCAACGGTATGCCCGCCTGCGGCGGGCACCCTCCGGGCCGTCGACGAGCGACGTTGGCAACGGCGTTGCCGCTGCCTGCGTCACCTACCGCCCGTGCCCGCCACGCCAACCCTCGGTAGGTGACGACCGTTGGTCGTCACGCCCGTCAAATCGGGTTCTGGTCCAGGAACGCGCGGATCTCCGGCACCAGCACTTCATGCTTGTCTTCCAGCACGTAGTGCCCGGCGTCTTCGAAGGCGTGCACCTGCGCCTGCGGCAGCGCGGCTTGGAATCCTGCCAGGAAATGGTGGTCGAACACGAAGTCGCGCAGGCCCCAGCCAATGAACGCCGGGCGGTCGGCGAACGACGGCAGCGCCTGGCCGGCGCGCTCCAGCAGCGACCAGGCCTTGTCGGCCGGGCTGAGCGGGATGTCCTGCATGAAGCGAATCGTGCTGATCCGGTTGGCGTAGTTGTTGTACGGCGACACGTAAGCGCGGCGCACGTCGGCCGGCATCTTCCGTTCCACGCCCAGCCAGGAGGCGCCGGAGGAGAACGCGTTGAAGCTGCGGATGATCCACTCGCCGATCTTCCAGTGCCGGCCCAGTGCGATCTGCCACGGCATCTTCTTCGCCGCCGGCATCGGGAAGGCGGCGGTGTTGAGCACCACCAGCCGTTTGACCTGGGCGTGGTGGGACAGCGCCCAGCCAAAGCCGATCATGCCGCCCCAGTCGTGCACGGCCAGGGTCACCGGGCCGGTAATGCCCAGGTGCGCCAGCAGCGCGTCCAGGTCGTCCACGCGCGACTGCAGGGTGTAGTCGTAATGCGCGTCGTCGGGCTTGTCCGACAGGCCCATGCCGATGTGGTCCGGCACGATGCAGCGGTAGCGATCCGACAACCCGGCCACCAGGGTGCGCCAGTAATAGCTCCACGACGGGTTGCCGTGGACCATCACCACCACCTCGCCATCGCGCGGGCCTTCGTCGAGGTAGCTCATCGACAGGCCGGGGCGGACCTCGAAGCGCTGCGGATGGGTGGGGTAACCGGGGAGCTTGGGCATGCAATCGCACCTGTGAAAAGGGCCGGAATAACCGGCCCTTGGATGTTGGAACCTTCGCGCAGCGCAGGGCTGCCGCGCCGGTTTACCAGACCACTTCCGCCATCGAGCAGTTCAGGCCCGAGCCGATGCCGAGCAGGGCGATGCGGTCGCCCTTCTTCAGGCGGCCCAGCTCCTTGAGCTTGCTCAGCACGATCGGCACCGAGGCCGGGCCGATGTTGCCGTGCTCGCCGAAGATGGTCATCACCTTCTTCGGGTCGATGCCGAAGTTCTTGATGAACGCAGCGGTGTGCGGCTGGCTGACCTGGTGGATCACGAACTGGTCCAGCTCTTCCACGGCCCAGCCCAGCGCTTCGCGGGCGGCGATGAAGGTCTTCTGGGCCAGCTTGATGCCTTCGATCAGCAGCATGCGGGTGTCGGTGACCATGCGGTCCAGGTTGCCCCGGCACAGCTGGTTCCATTCGGTGGCCGAACGGGTCACGCCGCCGCGGTAGCGCGGCGCGTCGGGCACCAGTTCGGTACGTGCCATCACCATGGCCGCGGCACCGCAGCCCAGGGTCAGGGCGGCCATCTCGTTGCGGAAGTCGTCGGCGGTCACGCCCGGCAGGGCCATGCGCTCGAGGGTCTTCTCGTACACCAGGTTGGCGGTTTCGCCGTCGACGATCAGCGCATAGTCGATCTCGCCGCGTTCCAGCATGCGGGCGGCGATGTCCATGCCGTTGATGAAGGCCAGGCAGGCGTTGGCGACGTCGAAGGTCATGCACTGGTCGCTGACGCCCAGGTTGCCCGAGACGATGCTGGCCGTGGACGGCTCCAGGTAGTCGCGGCTGACCGAGGTGTTGACCAGCAGGCCAATCTTGTCGGCGCCGATGCCGGCGTCTTCCAGCGCCTTGCGCGCGGCCAGGGTGGCGGCGTCGGAGGCGAGCATGTCCGCGTCCCACAGGCGGCGGGCGTGGATGCCGGCGATGTCGCCGAGGACGTCGGTGCGGATGCCCAGGCGGTCCAGCGTCGGCTGCAGACGTTCGTTGATTTCCTTGGACGTCAGCGTATGCGGCGCGTCGATGTGCGCCAGGCCGGCGATCGATACATTCTTGAAGAGCATCAGTTAGCGCCAAGGCTCAGGCAAAGGGGGCGCTATTGTAAGCCCCCCGGGCCTTCACCGCACCTTTACGAATTCACGTTCAGGCGTATGGTGCGGCAGAAACGTGAGCGGTTCAGCGCGGCGGGCACTGGAACGCCTTGAAACGCTGGCTGCCGTCGGCCGGCAGGCCCGAGGCCTGGACCGCATTGGCCCCGGCGCTGGGAGCCTCGTTGCGGGCCAGGGTTTCCAGCTCTTCCTGCACCCGCAGCGGGTTGCGGTTGTAGAAGCCGACCTTGCTCTTCACGCTCACCACCACCTCGCCCTTGTCGATGCAGCCGGTGGGAACCGGCCCGGCCGGCAGCACCCGCACCGTCTTGCCCACCGGTTCGATCGGCACCCAGGTGCAGGCGGTGGCGCTGAGGGTCAGGACGGAAAGCAGCAGGATGCGCATGGCGGAGGGCTCGTGAAGATGAGATTGGCAGTGTGCCTGAACGGGCTGAATCGCGGGTAGATGGATACGGAGGGCCGGCCAACGGCCGGCGCTACCGGGCGTTGGGTTGATCCAGATCCCAACCACTACGTAGCAATTCGTAGGTCCGGCCGTTGGCCGGACACCGCGCGCAGCGCGACCCGGTCAGCCGTTACTTCACCGGCTTGCCTTCGGCGTCGATGATCGTCACCTCGCCCAGGTCCAGCGCGCGCACCGGGGCTTCGATCTGCTTCAGGTCGCCCACCACCACCCAGGTCAGGGTCTTCGGGTCCAGCGTGGCGGCCGCCTGCTGCACCTGGGCCGGGGTCATCGCCTCGATCTCGGCCTTGCGCTTGAACACGTAGTCATCAGGGCGCTGGTAGCGGACCAGGCCGCTGATGGTGCCCAGCACGGCGCTGGCGGTCTCGTAGGCGCCCGGCAGGCTCAGGTTCTGGATGTTGCGGATGCGGGTGACCTCGGCCGGGCTGATCGCTTCGGCGCCGGACGCGAAATCGGCGATCTCCTTCTGCATTTCCTTCATCGCGTCAGCGGTCTTGTCGATCTGCACCGGGGCCATGCCCATCCACGGGCGCTGGCCCAGGGTGCCGACGGCCATGGTGCGCGCGCCGTAGGACCAGTGCTTTTCCTCGCGCAGGTTCATGTTCAGGCGCGAGGTGAAGTCGCCGCCGAGCACGCCATTGGCGATATCGAAGCGGGTAGCGCCGGTGTCCATGGTCGAGGGCACCACCTGGCCGGCATACAGGTTGGCCTGCACCGCACCGGGCTGGTCGATCAGGTACACGCGCGCCTTGGCCGGGCGGGCCACGTCGACCGGCGGCTTGGCCTGCGGCGCCGGGCCGGTGCTCTTCCAGTCGCCGAACTGGCGCTCCAGCAGCGGCACGATTTCCTTCAGGGTGGTGTCGCCCACCACGATCAGGGTGCCCTGCTCCGGACGCAGCCAATCGCGGTGGAAGTCGACCAGGTCGGCGCGGGTGAGCGACTGGATGTCGGCCTCGTTGCCGCTGCCGGTGAACGGAATCGCATACGGATGGCCGGCGCCGTACAGCAGCGGCGGCAGCACCCGCATGGCGGCAGCGCTGGGGTTCACCTTTTCCTGCTGGATGCCGGCGATCCAGGTTGCCTTGACCCGGTCGATCTCGGCCTGGTCGAAGCGCGGCTGGCGCAGCATGTCCGCATACAGGGCCAGCGACGGCGCCAGGTTTTCCTTCAGCGCCGACAGGTACACGCTGGCGCCATCCAGCGAGGCCGAGGCGCCCAGGCTGGCGCCCAGCGCGTCGGCGGCATTGGCGAACGGCAGTGCGCCCAGCTTGCCGGCGCCTTCGCCCATCAGGTCCATGGTGAAGTTGGCGGTGCCGGACTTGCGACCCTGGTCGGCGGTGAAGCCGCCCGGGAATTCATAGCTGAACTGCACCACCGGAATATCGTGGCGCTCGGCGAGGATGACCTGGGTGCCGTTCTTCAGCGTGGCGCGGTGCAGCTGCGGGAACTTCAGTTCCGGGAAGCTCTTGGTCTGCGGCACGCCGGTGCTGCGGTCGACCTGGGCAGCGGTGGTGGTGAACGTCGGGTCCACGGCCGGCACAGTGAACGGCTTGGGCGTGGCCGACGGCAGTTCCGGCAGCGCCACGCGGGCGCCCGGCTCGACCACCAGGGTGTGGTCGCCCGGGCCCAGCCACTTGGCGCCAACCGCGCGCACGTCGGCGGCAGTGGCCGCGTCGATGGTGGCCAGCGAGCGACGGAAGCAGCCCGGGTCGCCCTCGAACACGGTGCATTCGGCCAGCGCGTCGGCCTTGCCGCCGAAGCCGCCAATGCGTTCGATGCCACGGATGAAGCCGGCGCGGAAGGCGGTCTTGCCACGGCTCAACTCATCGGCGGTGGGACCGTCCTTGACCAGGCGGCGCACTTCCTCGTCGATGATCGCTTCGACCCTGGCCGGGTCCACGCCCTGCTTCACGGTGGCCATGATCATGAAGTTGGAGCCCAGCTGCGAGGTGTAGGCACCGGCGCTGACGTTGTCCACCAGCTTGTCCTGGTGCAGCAGGCGCTGGTCCAGGCGCGAGGACTTGGCACCGCCCAGCACCTGCGCGAACAGCTGCAGCTGGTCGATGTCGGTGGTGCCGGTCTGGGCGACATTCCAGGCGCGGTAGATGCGCGCCTGCGGCACCTTGTCGGTCATCGTTTCGCGGGTCGACGCGTCGCGCCTGGCCACGTTTACCGCCGGCTGCGCCATGCTCGGGCCGGCCGGGATGTCGCCGAAGTAGCGGGCGACCTTCTCTTTTGCGGTGGCCACGTCGATATCGCCGGCCAGCACCAGCACCGCGTTGTTGGGGCCGTACCAGGTGCGGAACCAGTTCTTGACGTCCTCCAGCGAGGCCGCGTTGAGGTCGTTCATCGAACCGATCACGCCGTGGTGGTACGGGTGGCCTTCCGGGTACATGGCGCGGCTGAGCTTTTCCCACACCTGGCCATAGGGCTGGTTCTCGCCCTGGCGCTTTTCGTTCTGGACCACGCCGCGCTGTTCGTCGAGCGCGGCCTGGTCGATCGCACCGAGCAGGTGGCCCATGCGGTCGGACTCCATCCACAGCGCCATGTCCAGCGCGGTGGTCGGCACGTTTTCGAAGTAGTTGGTGCGGTCGGTGTTGGTGGTGCCGTTCTGGCCCGTCACCCCCACCTGCTTGAACGGCTCGAAGTATTCGCCGGCGTGGTTTTCGCTGCCCTGGAACATCAGGTGTTCGAACAGGTGCGCGAAGCCGGTGCGGCCGGCCGGTTCGTCCTTGCTGCCCACGTGGTACCAGACGTTCACCGCCACGATCGGCGCCTTGCGGTCGGTATGCACCACCACGCGCAGGCCATTGGGAAGGGTGAACTGCTCGAACGGAATGTCGACCTTGGCGACCTGCGCGGGCTTGGCCATCACCGGGGCCGGGGCCAGGCCGCCTAGTGCGGCAGAGAGCGCAACAGCCAGCAACGCGGCACGCGGTCGAAGTTGGGCGGTCATTCCTGTTCCTTGGTCATGAAAGTGAAGCCGGGATGCTAGCCCGCCCAGCCCGGTTACGGCATCGGCCAACAGTCATTGCCCTTGTAGGGGAACTTTCTGGACGCAGCGCACAGGTCGCTTGCGGGACTGGAACCTGCCTGAACGCTTCTGCGGACAGCGAGGCGCGCCGGAATCGGACAGGTGTCCGGACAGCGGACACCTGTCTCCAGCGTAAAAACCCTTTCAAATCAAAGATTAAAAGTTGGCACGAAGCCTGCATTGGCTTACATGCAGGAAGAGAGCGATCAAACGCACCATGACTGCTCGCAGAACAGAACACCAGATTTGAAGATTGTTCTTGCATCCCCAGATTCGGTGTACTACCTTACTACCACACCACTGCTCACCAACACTAAACAGGCCCCGTCATGAACACCAAGACCATCGCAATCGCCATCGCCCTCGCTGCCGGCTCCGCGTTTGTTTCGAACGTGCATGCCGCTTCCGCCATCACCACGCTGCCGACCGTGCAGGTCCGCCCCGCCGCCGACCAGCTGGCCCAGGCCGAGCTCGAGCGCACCAGCAGCATCCCGACCCTGGCGCTGGTGGAAGTGCGCCCGACCGCCGGCCAGGTGGCCGAATACCGCGCCGAACTGGCCGACAGCCGCCGCGTCACCACCCTGGCCGCAGTGGAAGTCCGCCCGACCGCCGAACAGCGCGAAGCACTGGCCGCCGAGCAGGACGACCGCAGCACCGACTATGTGGGTGCCCTGGCCTCGGTCGCCGGCGTGCTGGCCCGCGACGTCATCATCAACCTGCCGGCCCTGCAGGTGCGTCCGTCGCCGAACGACCTGCAGGCCTTCGCGGTGCGGTGAAGCGTACCGACCAACGGTCGGTACCTACCGTAGGGGTGCATGCCGTTTGATTTGTCCGTACATCGAGGGCGCGGCGTAACATGTACGAATGACCGCCAACCCCACGTTCCATGTTGTGTTGTTCCAGCCGGAAATTCCCCCGAATACCGGCAATGTGATCCGGCTCTGCGCCAACACCGGCGCGCGACTGCACCTGATCGAGCCGCTCGGTTTCGACCTGAGCGACAAGCAGCTCAAGCGCGCCGGCCTGGATTACCACGAATACGCCCGACTGCAGGTGCATCCGGACCTGGATACCGCCCTGCAGGTGATCGCGCCCAAGCGCCTGTTCGCGTTGAGTACCCGCGGCAGCGTGCGTTACGACACCCCGCAGTTCGAAGACGGTGATGCCTTCCTGTTCGGCCCGGAAACCCGCGGCCTGCCGCAGGACGTGCTGGATGCATTGCCGCACGGCCGCCGCCTGCGTTTGCCGATGCAGCCGGACAACCGCAGCCTCAACCTGTCCAACACCGTCGCCGTGGTGATGTTCGAGGCCTGGCGCCAGAACGGGTTCGTCGGCGGCGCGTAAAGCGGGTGCGTCAGAACGCGTTGATCCCCGTCAACTCGCGCCCGATCACCAGCTGGTGCACCGTCTCCGTGCCTTCGTAGGTGATCACCGATTCCAGGTTCAATGCATGCCGGATCGCGACGTGCTCGGTGGTGATGCCCGCCCCGCCCAGCAGGTCGCGGCATTCACGCGCGATGTCGATCGCCATGCGGCAGTTGTTCCACTTGGCCAGGCTGACCTGCTGCGGCTGCAGCTGGCCGGCATCCTTCAGTCGACCCAGCTGCAATGACAGCAGCTGCGCGGTGGTGATGCGCCGGGCCATGTCGGCCAGTTTGATCTGCGCGCTCTGCGTGGCCGCGACCGGGCGCCCGAACAGCACGCGCTCCTTGGTATAGCCCAGCGCTTCGTCCAGGCAGGCCACCGCCGCGCCGATCGGGCCCCAGCTGATCCCGTAACGGGCCTGGTTGAGGCAGCCCAGCGGCCCCTTCAGGCCCTGCACGTTGGGCAGCCGGTTGCGCTCGGGCACGCGCACGTTGTCGAAGAACAGCGCGCCGGTCAGCGAGGCGCGCAGGCTCATCTTGTGCTTGATCTCCTGGGTGGTGAAGCCGGGCATGCCCTTCTCCAGCACGAACCCCTGGATGCCATCGTCGGTGTGCGCCCAGACGATGGCGATGTCGGCCACCGGCCCGCTGGTGATCCACATCTTGCTGCCGTTGACGACCCAGTCGCCGCCATCCTTCACCGCGCGCGTCTTCATCGCCGCCGGATCCGAGCCGCCGTGCGCTTCGGTCAGCCCGAAACAGCCGATCACCCGCCCGGCCGCCATGTCCGGCAACCAGCGCAGGCGCTGCTCCTCGCTGCCGTAGGCGAAGATCGGGTGCATGCACAGCGAGCTCTGCACCGAGACGAAACTGCGCAGGCCGGAATCGCCGCGCTCCAGTTCCTGGCAGATCAGGCCATAGCTCACCGCGTTCAGCCCACCACCGCCATACTGCTCGGGCAGGCTGGAGCCCAGCAGGCCCAGCGACGCGATTTCCGGGATCAGCTCATCCGGGAACCGGCCTTCATCAAACGCGTCACCGATGATCGGCAGCACGCGTTCGTCGGTGAAGCGCGCCACGGTTGCCTGCACGGCGCGCTCCTCCTCGCTGAGCAGCGAGCGGACATCGAACAGATCGTACGGATTGAGGGCCATGGGCGGCGACGTCGCGGGGCGGGAACAGGGCGCCCATTGTGATGCCTGGCTGATGGAGGGCCAAGGCGCGCCGCGCGAATCCGTACCTGCCACCCTGCGAACGGATTGATGCGCCGCAGCATCCGCTACTTCTCCCGGCGGCAACGTCCTCGAACTAGGCGGATACGGCGGGTACCGGTACCCTGATGCATTGATCCAGCATTGCGCAGTGACCTGTCGCGCGCGATTCCCAGGCAACCGCCGCCGGCTCCGGCCGGGACGGCACTACCCACGAGTTACGCATCACCATGAGCGAAGAGACCACTGCCCTGCCCCCGCGTGAAGCCATGGAATTCGACGTGGTCGTCGTCGGCGCCGGCCCCGCCGGCCTGGCCACCGCGATCCGCCTGCGCCAGCGCGCCATCGAAGCCGGCCGCGAACTGTCGGTCTGCGTGCTCGAAAAGGGCTCCGAACCCGGCGCCCACATCCTGTCCGGCGCGATCATGGACACCCGCGCGCTGACCGAACTGTTCCCGGACTGGGCCGAGCGCGGCGCGCCGCTGAAGCAGAATGTCACCCGCGACGAGTTCCTGTTCCTGTCCGAGGACGGGGCGCGCAGCACCCCGCATGCGCTGCTGCCGGAATGCTTCCACAACGAAGGCAACTACATCATCAGCCTGGGCGAGGTCACCCGCTGGCTGGCACAGCAGGCCGAAGCGCTGGAGGTGGCGATCTTCCCCGGTTTCGCGGCGGCCGAAGTGCTGTACGACGAGAACGGCGCGGTGATGGGCGTGGCCACCGGCGACATGGGCATCCGCAAGGACGGCTCGCACGGCCCCAATTTCGAACGCGGCATGGAACTGCATGCCAAGTACACGATTTTCGCCGAAGGCTCGCGTGGCCACCTCGGCCGCCAGCTGATCACGCGCTTCCAGCTTGACGCCGGCAAGGATCCGCAGGCCTACGGCATCGGCATCAAGGAGCTGTGGCAGGTCGATCCGGCCAGGCACGAACCAGGCTTGGTGGTGCATACCGCCGGCTGGCCGCTGGCCAGCGACACCTATGGCGGCTCGTTCCTGTACCACGCCGACGGCGGCAAGGTCGCGGTCGGCTTCGTGGTCGGGCTGGACTACCGCAACCCGTGGATGAGCCCGTTCGAAGAGTTCCAGCGCTTCAAGACCCATCCGTCCATCCGCAAGCACCTGGAAGGCGGCAAGCGGATCGGCTACGGCGCACGCGCGATCACCGCCGGCGGCCTGCTGTCGCTGCCCAAGACCGTGTTCCCGGGCGGCGCGCTGGTCGGCTGCGAAGCCGGTTACCTCAACGCCAGCCGGATCAAGGGCAGCCACGCCGCGATCAAGACCGGCATGCTCGCCGCCGACGCCGCCTTCGATGCGCTGGCCGCCGACCGCCAGCGCGACGAACTCAGCGCCTATCCGGCGGCCTTCGAAAGCAGCTGGCTGCACACCGAGCTGCAGCAGTCGCGCAACTTCAAGCAGTGGTTCAAGAAGGGTCGCAACATCGCCACCCTGATGACCGGCATCGAACAGTGGCTGCTGCCCAAGCTGGGCATCCGCAACCCACCGTGGACCCTGCGCCACAGCACGCCCGACCACGCCTGCCTGGAACCGGCCTCGCAGCACGCGAAGATCAATTACCCCAAGCCGGACAACGTGCTCACCTTCGACCGGCTGAGCTCGGTGTTCCTGAGCAGCACCAACCACGAAGAAGACCAGCCCTCTCACCTGACCCTGAAGGACGCCAGCATTCCGGTGCAGGTCAACCTGCACGAATACGGCGGTCCCGAAGCGCGCTACTGCCCGGCCGGCGTGTACGAATTCGTCGGCAGCGAAGGCCAGGAACAGCTGCAGATCAACGCGCAGAACTGCGTTCACTGCAAGACCTGCGACATCAAGGACCCCACCCAGAACATCGTGTGGGTTACCCCGCAGGGTGGCGGTGGGCCGAATTATTCGGGGATGTGATCAGGTATCAAGGCGGTCCAGGTAGGCCTGCAATGCCTGTTCGAAGGCGTCGATCTGTGCTGCCGTAGCCGCCAGCCCCTGCTCGGGCACGTCCTGCATCAGGGTGCGTGCCTGTTCGGCCAGCGCTTCGGCGCCCAGCGTGCCCAACCCGCCGACAATGCGGTGCAGCACTTCCACCACCGTGTTGACGTCGTCCTGCGCGCGCGCGGCGCGCCCGCGCTGCAGGTCGTCGGCGGTGGCCTCGCGCATGCTGTCGATCAGCACGCTGGCCACGTGTTCGGACCCGAAGCGGCGCACGATCGCCGCG
>NZ_CAUQPH010000104.1:0-13483 GCF_963519925.1 uncultured Stenotrophomonas sp.
CCGACCGCCTGGTTCGTAGCCAGGTACTCTATCCAACTGAGCTACGGGCGCATTTACATCACGTTTTTCTTGAAGCTGCCGGCAGCGGCGAAACCGCCAGCCTGTTGATGGTGCGCCCGGAGAGATTCGAACTCCCGACCGCCTGGTTCGTAGCCAGGTACTCTATCCAACTGAGCTACGGGCGCATTTACATCACGTTTTTCTTGAAGCTGCCGGCAGCGGCGAAACCGCCAGCCTGTTGATGGTGCGCCCGGAGAGATTCGAACTCCCGACCGCCTGGTTCGTAGCCAGGTACTCTATCCAACTGAGCTACGGGCGCGTCAACAGGAGCGGAATTATGCGGATCGACGCCGCGTCCGTCAACGTTTTTGTGAAGGACTTCATTCAAATGAATGAAAAAGCGCCTTCACCACGGCCTCCGGCGACTTCATCCACGCGAAGTGATCGGCCCGTGCCCCAAGTGCATCGGCCGGCATCACCGTCAGCGTCGCGGCGACCTGCGGCAGCTTGGCCAGCAGGCCCTGCATGGAGCCGGCCGGTGCGAACCAGTCGTCGGCCAGCACCACCGCACGGGCTTCGCCGTGCAGCTGGCGCATGCCGGCCTCCAGATCGGCGCTGATGCCGGCGCCGGCGTAGTGGTTGCCCAGCCCGACCCGGGCCCAGTCGGCGATCAGCCCGCGCGCTTCGGTGCCGCCAAAGCCCAGCCGGCGTCCGTGCAGCACGCCCTGGCGCTGTGCCAGCCACGGCAGGAAGCGGTACACCAGCGGCAGCAGCCACCCGCGCGGGGCGGGGAAGGTGCGCCAGTACGGGGTGCCGGTGGCGACCAGCCAGAACCGCGCGAACAGCGACGGGTGCTGCCCGGCGAACACGCAGGCCAGCTGTCCGCCCAGGCTGTGCCCGCCGATGATAAGCGGGGCGTTGCCATGCAGGCGGAGGGCGGCCAGGCTGGCGGGCAGGTCCTGTTCGAGGATTTCGCGGTAGCCCCAGTCCTGGTCGCGCGACGGGCGCAGGCTGCTGCTGCCGTTGCCGCGCCATTCGTGCAGGAACACGCTGACACCCTGCGCGGCCAGCGCGTCGGCGAACGCTTCGTAATTGCGGGCCGACACACCCAGCGCCGGCAGCCACAGCAGCTGCGCGCGTGGCTGTGCAGGCACCCGGGCGATCAGTTCGAACCGGTGCCGATCCTGGCTGTGCACCGGTACCCGCACCGAGCGGGTCATGCCGAGCGGCCCGCGCCGAAGTGGTCCAGCACCAGTACCGCGCTGCGGCCCGGCGTGTATCCACCCTGCAGCCCGCGTGCGACGTAGTCGATGCCGGCTTCGCAGACGTTGGGCAACGACAGCCCGCAGCACAGCTGTGCGGCGATCGCCGAGGCCAGCGTGCAACCGGTGCCGTGCGCGTCCACCGGCAGGCGCGCATGGATGAATTCGTCACGGGTGACGCCGTCGAAGTAGCGGTCGATCACCCGCGCGCCCTCGGCCAGGTGGCCGCCCTTGAGCAGCACCGCACCGGCACCGAGATCGACCAGCGCGGCAGCCGCGTCCTCGGCTTCGGCCGCGGTTTCGATCGGGTGGCCCAGCAGCAGCTCGGCTTCGGGAATGTTCGGGGTCAGCAGCGTGGCCAGCGGCAGCAGCCGCGTGCGCAGCGCCTGCAGCGCGCTCTCTTCGAGCAGCCTGGCACCACTGGTGGCGACCATCACCGGATCCACGATCACGTGGGTGGGACGATGGCGCGCGAGGGCATCGGCGACCAGGTGGATGACCTCGGCGTTGGCCAGCATGCCCAGCTTTACCGCCTGGATGTCGAAATCGGCGAAGCACGCATCAATCTGTGCCTGCAGGAACGCCAGCGGCGGTACGTGCACGGCGGTGACGCCGCGGGTGTTCTGCGCGGTAAGCGCGGCGATGGCCGACAGGCCATGCACGCGGTGCGCGGCGAATGCCTTCAGGTCGGCCTGGATGCCGGCGCCACCGCCGGAATCGGAGCCGGCGATGGTGAGGGCGGAGAAGGGCGTGGACGGGCTCATCCTGCGATTGTGCCATGCCGCCCCGGACGTAGAGCCACGCCTTGCGTGGCTGCGGTACCGGACGCAACAGCAGCCACGCAGGGCGTGGCTCTACGCGCCGAAGCCCCCGTTGAACTGGAGCTCGGAGAACTGGCCCGTGGCCGGATCGAACACCGCGCCCCAGAACATGCGTCCACCGTCGCAGACCCGGATCGCTTCGCGCGAAGGATCCACGTCGCTGTGGTCCGGCAACCGGAACGCATTGAGGTAGATCACCTTGCGGCCTTCCAGTTCGATGCCGACGTACTGGCGGTTGAAGTCGGTGACCTGCGGCACCTGGGGTTCCAGCAGCGGCAACGCCGCCTCCAGCTGTTCGACCTGCTGGCGGCTGGGCGCCCAGTACCCGGTGACCCGCCCCGGGGTCTGCCCGGGGCTGGGGCGCGAACAGGTGTCCAGCACCTGGGCGACGATCACCGGGCGGGTCACCACCCAGGACTGGCCGGTCTTGATCGCGGTGGGCACGCTCGCACCGGGGCGCGTGTTGGCAGGGGTGCAGGCCGCCGCCAGCGCGGCCAGCGCCAGCGGCAACAGGGCGCGGGAGAAGGAATGGTTCACAACACCTCCGAAGCGTAGTCGGCCAGGCGCGAACGCTCGCCCCGGCGCAACGTGATGTGCGCGCTGTGCGGCCAGTTCTTGAACCGGTCCACCGCGTAGGTCAGGCCCGAGGTGGTTTCGGTCAGGTAAGGCGTGTCGATCTGCTCGACGTTGCCCAGGCAGACGATCTTGGTACCGGGGCCGGCACGGGTGATCAGGGTCTTCATCTGCTTGGGGGTGAGGTTCTGCGCCTCGTCCAGGATCAGGTAGCGCGACAGGAAGGTGCGGCCGCGCATGAAGTTCAGCGAGCGGATCTTGATCCGGCTGGCGATCAGGTCGTTGGTGGCCGCACGTCCCCACGCGCCGCCTTCCTGGGTGTGGGTGAGCACTTCCAGGTTGTCGGTCAGCGCGCCCATCCACGGCGTCATCTTTTCTTCTTCGGTGCCGGGCAGGAAGCCGATGTCTTCGCCGACGCTGACCGTGGCGCGGGTCATGATGATTTCGCGGTAGCGCTGCTGGTCCATGGTCTGGGCCAGGCCGGCGGCCAGCGCCAGCAGGGTCTTGCCGGTGCCGGCGGTGCCGAGCAGGGTGACGAAGTCGATCTCCGGGTCCATCAGTGCGTTGAGCGCGAAGTTCTGTTCGCGGTTGCGCGCGCTGATTCCCCACACCGCATGGCTGCCGTGGCGGTAGTCGTTGACCAGCGAGAGGATGACCTTGCCGCTGGCATCGACCTTGGCCACGCGCAGTTCGACTTCATCCTCGCCGGGCAGGTAGGCGTACTGGTTGGGGTGCCAGTCTTCGTCTTCGGCCGCCAGGATCTCGTAACTGGTACGGCCCTTGTCGCTCCAGCTGCGCAGGTCTTCGGTGTGCTTCTTCCAGAAATCTTCCGGCAGCTCGGTGGCGCCGGTGTAGAGCAGGCTGAAGTCGTCCAGCGCGCGGTCGTTTTCGTAATCCTCGGACACGATCCCGGCGATGGCCGCCTTGATCCGCAGGTTGATGTCCTTGGACACGAACACCACCGGGATGTCCGGGGTGTGTTCCTTCAACGCCAGGATCGCGCCCAGGATGGCGTTGTCCGGGATGACCGCGCCAAAGCTCTTGCCGGCATCGAAATGGCTGGTCTGGAAGCGCAGCAGGCCCACGCTCTGCTTGCCGCGCAGCTGCAGGCCATTGGGGCGCTGCAGTGGAATGCCGTCGGCCAGGTTGTCCAGGCCCGAAGCCTGCACCAGCTCGTTGAGGAAGCGGCTGACCTGGCGGGCGTTGCGGCTCGCTTCGGAGGTGCCCTTCTTGCCGTTGTCCAGCTCTTCGATCACCTGCATCGGCAGGTAGACATCATGCTCCTCGAACTTGAACAGCGCGGTTGGATCGTGCATCAGCACGTTGGTATCCAGAACGTAGATGCGCTTGCCTCGGGTCATCGTCATTTCCTGGTGGCAGAACAGGGACAAGCCATCACGACCTGCGGGGCAGGGTGATGGCCAATGTGGGGTACCGGTGGGTCACTGGGTTTTCGCGGCCTTCAGGGCGTCAAGGACGGCTTCGGCGTGGCCGGCGACTTTCACCTTGCGCCACGACTGCACGATACGACTGTCGGGAGAAATGAGGAAGGTGCTGCGTTCGATGCCACGCACCTGCTTGCCGTACATGTTCTTCAGCTTGATCACGTCGAAGGCGGTGCACAGGGCTTCGTCGCTGTCGCTGACCAGCGGAAAGGCGAAACCCTGCTTGGCGCAGAAGTTGTCGTGGGACTTGACCGAATCGCGCGAGACACCGAACACCCGGGCGCCGGCACGCTTGAACGTCGGCAGCAGGGCATTGAAGTCGATGCCCTCGGTGGTGCAGCCCGGGGTGCTGTCCTTGGGGTAGAAGTACAGCACCAGCCACTGGCCGGCGAGGTCGCCGAGGGTGGTGTGTCCGCCGCCGGACAGGGCCAGCGGGAGCGAAAGGGTGGAGCTGTCCAGGGTATCGCCGTTGTTCATGAGGTCCTTGCTGCGGAGCCTGAGTGACGCGTCTTGCAACTGCATGAAACACCGCGCCCGGGTGACGGGCGCGCGAAGCCGTCAGAACTTCATCGGGTCCATGATCGCGTCCAGGTTCAGGTGGTCGCAGAATTCGAGGAAATCGTCGCGCAGCGCGGCGATGTGCATGTTGGCGGGCACGCCGATGGTGACCTGTGCGGAGAACATCTCCGCGCCGGTCTGCATGGCGCGGTAGCGGGTGCTCTGCAGGTTCTCGATGGTGATGCCCTGGCGGTCGAAGAAATCGGCCAGCTGGAACAGGATGCCGGGCTTGTCGGCGGCGATCACTTCGACGATGTAGGGCAGCAGGTTGGACTGCGCCTGCTTGGCGCCGGTGCGGTACCACACCAGCTTGAGGCCTTCTTCGCGCTCGAGCCGGGTCAGCATGGCTTCCAGCTTGGCGACCGCGTCCCAGGAGCCGGTAGCCAGCGCGGTGACCGAGACATCGCGGCCGACGGTGGACAGGCGGGCATCGACCAGGTTGCAGCCGCTGTCGGCGATGCGCCGGGTGACGGGCAGCAGGGGGGACTCCGGATGCGTCGTGTAGGCGTTGATCAGGAGGTGGTTTTCGGTCGGCGCAGGCCGCGGCGTAGTGTCGGTCAAGGTGGTTCCGGTAATGCGGGATGAGTCTGAACGGCGCCGACGGTGGCGCGTTCGCCGGAGTCCAGCATACTTGCCCGCGCTTTCGACCCGCAAGTAACATGCAATGTACGTCCGGCCGTGGTTTCAGCGGCCTTCGCCCCCCTCACTTCCGAGCATCGTTTCCTTGTCCCTTTCAGGTCTCATCACCGCGCTGGCCACGCCGTTCCAGGCCAATGGCGCATTGGATCCCGACGGTTGGCAGCGCCTGCTGCAGCTGCAACTCGACGGTGGCGTTCACGGGGTGGTGGTCGCCGGTTCGACCGGCGAAGCCGCGACCCTGTTCGATGACGAATACGACCAGCTGCTGCGCAGCGCGGTCAAAACCGTGGCCGGGCGCGTCCCGGTGCTGGCCGGTACCGGCCTGTCGGGAACGGCCAAGACGATCGAGCAGACCCGGAGGGCGGCCGAGCAGGGCGCGACCCATGCGCTGGTGGTGACCCCGCCGTACGTGCGCCCGACCCAGGCCGGCCTGATCGCGCACTACCGCGCGGTGGCCGAGCAGGGCGGCCTGCCGGTGGTCCTGTACAACGTACCGGGCCGGACCGGCTGCGACATGCTGCCGGAGACGGTGGCCGAGCTGGCAGCGCACCCGAACATCGTCGGCATCAAGGAAGCGGTAGGCGATGTCGGCCGGGTCCATGCCCTGCTGGCACTGCGTTCGCCGACCTTCGCCATCCTCAGCGGCGACGACGGCACCGCCGCCCGTTCGATCCTGTCGGGCGTGGACGGGCTGATCTCGGTCGGTTCCAATGCGCTGCCCGGTGCCTATCGGCGCATGTGCGACCTGGCGGCCGCTGGCGAGCGCGAGGCTACCGAGGCCTGGGATGCCCGCCTGGAGCCGTTCCATGAATTCTGCGGGGTTGAGCCCAACCCCATCCCGGTGAAGGACCTGCTGCGCCGGATCGGCATCGGCCACGGCCTGCGCCTGCCGCTGCTCTCGCTCTCGGCCGCGCACCACGCCGCCGCCCAACACCTGGCCACCGACATCGGTGCGCTCGAAGCCCTTTCCAGCCACTGATATCAGTGGCCTGACCCAGGAGATCCACATGCGTCAATCCCTTTCCGTCTTCCGCGTCCTGTCGTTTGCGATCGTGGCCACTGCCACGCTGATCGGCACCACCGGCTGCTTCAAGCGGGGTGCCCGCGGCGACTACGCCATGGCGCCAGAAGTGCGTCCGCTGGAAGTCCCGCCGGACCTGAACGCGCCGGGCAACAACCCGGGCGCGCAGGTGCCGGTGCTGGCATCGCAGGCCGCCAAGCCGGCCCCGGCCCAGG
The DNA here is from genome assembly GCF_963519925.1 of uncultured Stenotrophomonas sp. Lineage (NCBI taxonomy): Bacteria > Pseudomonadati > Pseudomonadota > Gammaproteobacteria > Lysobacterales > Lysobacteraceae > Stenotrophomonas > uncultured Stenotrophomonas sp. The sequence continues at coordinate 6,535 of NZ_CAUQPH010000104.1, forward strand.
CCCAGGCCCAGGCGCCGGCAGCGGCCGCCAACAACGCCGGCTTCACCATTCCGGGCAGCAAGGAAGAGGTGTTCGGCAAGGTCGGCACCGCGCTGGAGTCGGTGGACGGCGTGAAGATTGCCAGCAAGGCCCAGCTGCTGGGCTCGTTCGACGTGAACTACGAAAGCAGCGATTTCCTGGTCCGCGTGGTTGCCGTCGAAGCCGGCGCCTACATTTCCACCGTCGACCCGCGCGGTCTCCCGGCCACCGGCGCGGCCCCGACCAAGCTGCTGGGCGAGCTGAAGGCCAAGCTGGCGCAATAACGCAGCAACCCGGGCGCTTGCCTGGCTGCTCCGGATTGCATGCATCCCCCTGGAGCCGGGCTTTGCCCGGCTTCACGCGTTTGGGCGAACAGCCCTTTGCGGAGGCGATGCCTGGCTTAGGCGGGTCGGGGCGGGTTTGTGGGGGGCGCCGTAAATACGTCCGTGTAGGCTTGGTCGCCGCATCCATGCGGCTCACACCCCCACAAACCCGCCCCGACCCACCTTTTGACAGTGTGTCGTTGCCATGGGAGACGCGGGAGACGGCCGTTGGCCGTCTAATTGCGTCGGTCCATTGCTATGCATTACCGGGCGTTGGTCTGGTCACGGCGGTTGTTTGGGAACCAACCCTACCGCTGGGCATGTCGGCGTGCTGCCCTGCTGTGCCGCCCAAAGGGCGGCACACCCGCGGTTCCCATGGCCACCGGCCAATTGTCGAAGGGCCGGCGGGGGTGGGTGTGCGGGGGTGTGAGCGGCATGGGTCGGGCGTATACGCCCGACGAGTTGGGCAGGAGCCCAACCCCGGCCTTGCCGTGTGCGCAGGACAGCGCACACGTGCAAGCCGCGACCAAGCCTACATGGACGTATTTACGGCGTCCCCCGCATACCCGCCCCCGCCGGCCCAAGCCAGGGAACGTTTGCAGGCCCCAGCTGTTCGCCACAATGCACGAAGCCGGGCAACGCCCGGCACCGGGCGAACAACCGCAACCCAACAAAAAAGGCGCCCAAGGCGCCTTTTCAGATTCACCGCTCAAGAAGCTTGAGCTTGTCCGGCTTGCCGTCCCAGTCCCCGGCATCAGCAGGCGGGTCCTTGCGCACGGTCAGCACCGGCCAGGCCTTGGCCAGCTCGGCGTTGAGCGCCACGAAACCTTCCTGCCCGGCGGGCACGTCGTCTTCGGGGAAGATCGCATTGACCGGGCACTCCGGCTCGCAGAGGGTGCAGTCAATGCACTCGTCCGGGTCGATCACCAGGAAGTTCGGGCCTTCGTGGAAACAGTCCACGGGGCAGACTTCCACGCAATCGGTGTGTTTGCACTTGATGCAGTTTTCGGTGACGACAAAGGGCATGGCAGGATCTGGATCCGACAGTAAGCCGGACAATTCTAGAACAGTTGCGGCTTTGCCGCAGTGCACGATGCGCCCGGGGCGGTCCGTGGGGTTAGATGCCGATGCCTACCGGTAGACAGCGGGGCGCCGGGATACCGCTCTCACAGCCCCCGCGCTCCCTTTTGTGTCCGGGGATGAACGTGTGAGAACCTGCTGAACGCCACCCCGCCGCGCTGACCCGTCGCCATTCCACTCCCGCCAGGACCCCTATGTCCACCACACTTGCAGCCAACGCCGCACGCGGCGAAAACACCTCCTTCATCGTGCTGATCAGCTGCGTCGCCACGATCGGCGGGTTCCTGTTCGGCTTCGACAGCGGCGTGATCAACGGCACCGTCGACGGCCTCAAGCAGACCTTCCAGTCCAGCGAGGCCGGCATCGGCTTCGAAGTCGCCTCCATGCTGCTCGGCTGCGCCTTCGGCGCGTTCTTCGCCGGCCGCCTTGGTGACCGCATCGGAAGGCGCGGCGTTCTGATCATCGCCGCCGTCATGTTCCTGCTGTCCGCGCTTGGCGCCGGTGCCGCGCACAGCTCGCTCGCCTTCGTCATCGCCCGCGTGCTCGGCGGCGTCGCCGTCGGCGCCGCCAGCGTGATGTCGCCCGCCTACATTGCCGAAGTCGCCTCCGCCCGGTATCGCGGGCGGCTGGCCACCGTGCAGCAGATCGCCATCATCAGCGGCCTGTTCTGCGCCTTCCTGAGCAACTACCTGCTGGCCCGCGCCGCCGGTGCCTCCACCGAAGCCCTGTGGCTGGGCCAGGCCGCCTGGCGCTGGATGTTCTGGATGCAGGCCATTCCCTCCGCCCTGTTCCTGGTGCTGCTGCTGGCCATCCCCGAAAGCCCTCGCTACCTGGTGGTGAAGGGCCGTCGTGCCGAAGCGCTGGCGGTCATGACCCGCCTGTATGGCCCCGCCGAGGCCCAGGCCAAGATCGCCGAGATCGAAGGCTCGCTCGCCCAGGACCAGCACCGCCCGCGCCTGTCCGACCTGGTCGACAAAGCCAGCGGCAAGCTGCGCGGCATCGTCTGGGTCGGCATCGGCCTGGCCGTGTTCCAGCAGCTGGTCGGCATCAACGTCGTGTTCTATTACGGCGCCGTCCTCTGGCAGGCGGTCGGCTTCTCCGAAAACGACGCGCTGCTGATCAACGTGCTTTCCGGCGCCCTCAGCATCGGCGCCTGCCTGCTGACCGTCGTGCTGATCGACCGCATCGGCCGCAAGCCGCTGCTGTGGGTGGGCTCGGTCGGCATGTCCGTCGCGCTGGCACTGATGGTCGTGGCCTTCTCCAGCGGCACCCTGGCCGACGGGCACCTGCAGCTGTCCGATGGCATGGGCCGTCTGGCGCTGGTGGCCGCCAACGTCTACGTCGTGTTCTTCAACATGTCGTGGGGTCCGGTGATGTGGGTCATGCTGGGCGAAATGTTCCCCAACCAGATCCGCGGCTCCGGTCTGGCCGTGGCGGGCGCCGCGCAGTGGAGCGCGAACTTCGCCATCACCGTCAGCTTCCCGATCCTGCTGGCCGGCATCGGCCTGGCCGGCGCCTACGGCATCTACACGGTCGCGGCCGTGGCCTCGATCTTCTTCGTCCTGCGCTACGTGCGCGAGACCAAGGGCCGGGAGCTGGAGCAGATGGAGGGGTAGGGCGCCCCACAACGCAAAAACCCCGCCGAGGCGGGGTTTTTCGTTGCAGCGGGGCGGCGGTGGTGCTCCCTAGGGGACTCGAACCCCTGTTTTAGCCTTGAGAGGGCCACGTCCTAACCTCTAGACGAAGGGAGCAGGCTTTGTCGCGAACTGCGCAGCGCGCTAGTATATGGGCCTCGATGCCATTGGGCAATCCCGAAACTTCAACCGGAAGCGCCAACATCAATTCCTCCGCTACATCACCGTTCAGTCTGCGCGTGATCCCCCGCGACCAGCACAACATCTCCCGCAAGGACATCAGTCCCAACGCCCTGCGCGTCCTGTACCGCCTGCGCGAGTCGGGCTTTGGCGCCTACCTGGTCGGCGGCGCCGTGCGCGACCTGCTGGTCGGCGGCAACCCCAAGGATTTCGACGTGGCCACCGACGCCACGCCGGAGCAGGTCAAAGCGCTGTTCCGCAACTGCCGCCTGATCGGGCGCCGCTTCCGGCTGGCGCACGTGGTGTTCGGCCGCGAGATCATCGAAGTGGCCACCTTCCGCGCCAACATCGATGACGGCAGCGGCGACCGCGAGATGGAAAACGGCATGCTGGTGCGCGACAACGTGTACGGCAGCATCGAAGACGATGCCGTGCGCCGCGACTTCACCTGCAACGCCCTGTACTACGCCATCGAGGACTTCTCGGTGCGCGACTACACCGGCGGCTTCGAAGACGTGCAGGCACGCCTGATGAAACTCATCGGCGACCCGGAAAAGCGCTACCAGGAAGACCCGGTGCGCATGCTGCGCGCGGTGCGCCTGGCGGCCAAGCTCGGTTTCCAGATCGACGACGCCACCGCCGAACCGCTGCCGCGTTTGGCCAGCCTGCTCGGCGAAGCCGCGCCCGCACGCCTGTTCGAGGAAGTGCTCAAGCTGTTCCTGTCCGGGCATGGCGTGGCCAGCTTCGAAGGCCTGGAGCGTTACGGCCTGCTCGACGTGATGTTCCCCGAAAGCGCCGCCGCGCTGCGCAGCAACCGCAGTGGCGCGCTGCGCCGCATGGTGATCGAAGGCCTGGGCAACACCGACCAGCGCGTGGCCAACGACGAGCCGGTGTCGCCCTCGTTCCTGTTCGCGCTGCTGCTGTGGCCGGCGTTCTGCCGCGCACTGGCCACGCTGCAGAAGCAGGGCGTGGCCCTGGAAGAGGCGCAACGTCGCGCCGCCGACCGGGTCACCCTGCACCAGTTGACCACGATCGCGCTGCCGCGCCGCTTCTCGCTGCCGATGCAGGAAATCTGGCTGCTGCAGGGTCGCTTCAGCTCGCGCCAGCGCAAGCGCGTGATCCGCACCCTGACCCATCCGCGCTTCCGCGCCGCCTTCGATTTCCTGGCCCTGCGCCAGGTAGCCTCCAGCGAGCACGCCGCCGATGTGGAATTCTGGCGCGAAGCCCAGCTGCAGTCCGGCCCCGAGTTGGATTCCACGCTGGACGCCGCGCAGGTCGACGGCGAGCTGGACGAGAACGGGGCACCGCGCAAGCGCCGTCGCCGCCGTCGTCGTCCCGGTGGTCCGGCTGGCGAGTAAGCCGTGACCCTGGCCTGTATCGGACTGGGCGCCAACATCGGCGACGCCGCGCAGACCCTGCGCGGCGCGTTCACGGCCATGGCCGGGCTGCCGTTGACGACCCTGCAGGCGCGTTCGCAGCTGTACAGCACGCCGGCCTGGGGCAATAAAGACCAGCGGGCGTTCGTCAACGCCGCCGCCGTGCTCGAGACCGGGCTGGAGGCGACGGCGCTGCTGGAGGCGTTGCTGGGCATCGAGCGCGACTTCGGCCGGGTCCGCGACGCGGCCGTGCACTGGGGGCCGCGCACCCTCGACCTGGACCTGCTGCTGTACGGCGAGGCGGTGATCGACCTGCCACAGCTGAAGGTGCCGCACCCCTACCTGCACGAGCGCGCGTTCGCGCTGCTGCCGCTGGCCGAGATCGCGCCGGAGGCGGTGATTCCGGGGCAGGGCCGCGTGCGGGACGCTGCGATGCGTATCGAGGCCTGCGGGATCGCGCCAATAGGAGGATAATGCGGGGCTTATCGCCACCGGTTATCAGCTCATGAGTACCCACGCAGACAGCAAGCCCTGGACCGTGCCCGCCTTGGCCGAGGCCAAGCGCAACGGCCAGAAGCTGGTCATGCTGACCGCCTACGATGCAGGCTTCGCGCGCACCTTCGATGCCAACGGCGTCGACCTGATCCTGATCGGCGACTCGCTGGGCATGGTGGTGCAGGGGCACGATTCGACCCTGCCGGTGACCACCGACGACATGGTCTACCACACCGCCTGCGTGGCCCGGGTGCTGACCCGCGCGCTGTTGATCGCCGACCTGCCGTTCGGCGCCGACGCCACGCCCGAGCGCGCGCTGGACGCCTCGCTGCGCCTGCTGCAGGCGGGTGCGGAGATGGTCAAGATCGAAGGCGCCGGCTTCAAGCTGGACGTCATCCGCTATCTGGTGGACCGCGAGATTCCGGTCTGCTCGCACCTCGGCCTGACCCCGCAGTCGGTGTTGCGCCTTGGCGGTTACCGCGTGCAGGGGCGTGGCGACGCAGCCCGGCAGCTGGTTGAAGATGCCAAGGCGGTAGTCGAGGCCGGTGCCAGCATGATGGTGCTGGAATGCGTGCCGACGCCGGTGGCGGCCGAGGTCACCGCGGCGGTCGCTGTGCCCACCATCGGCATCGGTGCCGGTCCGCAGTGCGATGGCCAGGTCCTGGTGCTGCATGATTTCCTCGGCCTGGACAGTGGCCACCGCCGCCCCAAGTTCGTCAAGGATTTCCTTGTCGAAGGCGGGTCGGTCGCCGGCGCGGTCCGTGCCTACGCCGACGCCGTGCGCGACGGCTCCTTCCCCGATGCAGAACACGCCTACGCCTCATGATCGACACCGTCACCGAACTGTCCCGCCTGCGCGCCGTCGTCAACGGCTGGAAGCGCGAAGGCCTGCGCGTCGCGCTGGTCCCCACCATGGGCAACCTGCACGCCGGTCACTACTCCCTGGTCACCCTGGCCCGGCAGTACGCGGACCGCGTGGTCTCCAGCGTATTCGTCAATCCGACCCAGTTCGGCCCGAACGAAGACTTCACCCGCTACCCGCGCACCCCGGAGGCCGACACCACCGGTCTGGAGCAGGCCGGCTGTGACGTGCTGTGGCTGCCGACGGTCGAGTCGATGTACCCGTTCGGGGTGGAACTGGCGGCCAGCGTCAACGTGCCGGGCATTTCCAGCCTGCTTGAGGGAGCCCACCGTCCGGGCCATTTCGATGGCGTCTGCACGGTGGTCTCGCGCCTGTTCAACCAGGTCCAGCCGGACGTGGCCGCGTTCGGCAAGAAGGATTACCAGCAGCTGGCGGTGATCCGCCAGATGGTGGAAGACCTGGCCTTCCCGATCCAGATCGTCGGCGGTGACATCGTCCGTGAAACCGACGGGCTGGCGATGAGCTCGCGCAACCAGTACCTCAACGCCGAACAGCGCCCGGTCTCGACCACCATCCACCAGGTGCTGCTGGGGATGCGCGAAGGCTTCATCGCCGGCAAGCCGCGCAGCCAGATCGAAGCCGAAGCGGCCGCCGCCCTGCAGGCGGCCGGCTTCCAGGTCGATTACGCGGTCGTGCGCAAGCCGGACCTGTCCGAGCCGGCCGACAGCGAAGACGGCAACCGCGTAGCCCTGATCGCCGCCCGCATCGGCACCACCCGCCTGATCGACAACCTCGAGTTCTAAGCCGCTTGCATCGGGTAGAGCCGGGCTCTGCCCGGCTGCGCTTGATTGCACGCGTTCGCTTTGCGCCGGGCTCTGCCCGGCTTCATGCATCCTGGCGAACAGCGCTTCGGCTGCGCCTGTCACTGGTTGGGGCCGGCGGGGGTGGGTTTGCGGGACACGCCGTGAACCCATCCATGGG
>NZ_CAUQPH010000105.1:0-13394 GCF_963519925.1 uncultured Stenotrophomonas sp.
CTGCGCAGCCGCTACGCGCAGTGGCAGGCCCTGCCCGAATCCGAGCGCGCCCGCATTCGTGACGCTGCACGCCGGGTGGCCGCCTTGCCTGCGGCGCAGCAGCAGGCGCTGCGTGCGGGTTTCGACCAGCAGGACCAGCGCTTCCGCGACGGCTGGCGGCTGGGCCCGCAGCTGGGGCAGCACTTCCCCAAACTGCAGGGCCTGTTCGGCTACCTGCCCGCCGCGCAGCGCGAGCCGGCCCTGGCAGCCCTGCGCCAGCTCAACGAGGGCCAGCTCGCCCAGCTCATCCTGATCGCCCAACGTACGCCACCGCAGGAGCGCGACCGCGTGCGCGACCAGTTCCTCGGCCTGGCCCCCGCCGCGCGCGACGCCTGGCTGCGGGAAAATGTAGTGCGGTAAGCGTAAGATGACCGGCCGCAACCCGGTGCCTGTGCCCTCCGCGCGCTGCCGCAGTCTGCGTTCCGTGATCCCATGTCTACCGTTACCTCCACGCCGCGCCTTTCCCGGGAAGTGCGCGCCACCGGCCTGCTTGCGTTGCCGCTGGTGCTCGGCCACATCTCGACCGGCCTGATTTCCTTCGTCGACAACGTCATCGCCGGTCACCACGGCACCCAGACCCTGGCGGCCGTCACCATCGGCACGGCCCTGCTGTGGCTGCCGATGCTGATCCCGATCGGCACCCTGATCTCGCTCACCGCGTCGGTGTCGCAGCTGCATGGCGCCGGACGCGAGCGCGAGATCGGCCCGCTGTTCCGCCAGGCGCTGTGGCTGGCGCTGGGACTGGGCCTGATCATGTTCACCTTCCTCACGGTGGTGCCGCCGCTGCTGCCGGCGTTCGGCATCGCGCCGGACATCGTGCCCGGCGCGACCGCGTTCCTGCACGCCGTGCGCTGGGGTGGACCGGCGCTCACGCTGTATTTCTGCATGCGCTACCTCAGCGAAGGCATGCACTGGACGCTGCCGACCATGCTGCTGGGCTTCGGCGGCCTGCTGGTGCTGGCGCCGCTGGGTTACGTGCTGTGCTACGGCAAGCTGGGCTTCCCGGAAATGGGCGCCGAAGGCCTGGGCATCGCCTCGGCCACCATGATGTGGATCCAGGCACTGTGCTTTGCCGCTTACCTGTGGAAAACCAGGCGCTTCGCCCACCTGGAACTGTTCTCGCACCTGGAGCTGCCGCGCTGGGCGGCGATCTGGGACCTGCTGCGCACCGGGCTGCCGATCGGCATCACCGTGTTGATGGAAGGCGGGCTGTTCATCGCCACCGCGCTGCTGATCGGCCGCCTGGGTGCGACCGAGGCCGCTTCGCACCAGATCGCGATCAACGTGGCGCAGCTGTGCTTCATGATCCCGATGGGCGTGGCCGAAGCCACCACCGTGCGGGTCGGCCATGCGGTGGGCAGCGGCAACGGACTCGGCGTGCGCCGCGCATCCATCGCCGGGCTGCTGATCATCCTGGGCACGCAGACGCTGTCGGCGCTGGTCCTGCTGTTCGGGCACGATGCCATCGTCGGCGTCTACACCGCCGACCTGGGCGTGGCCGCGCTGGCCTCGACCCTGCTGCTGTATGCCGCCGCGTTCCAGTTCCCCGATGGTATCCAGGTGCTCTCCGCCGGCGCCCTGCGCGGGCTGAAGGACACCCGCGTGCCCATGTTCATCGCCATGTTCTCATACTGGGGGCTGGGCATGCCGCTCGGGGCCGGGCTGGGCCTGGGCCTGGGCATGGGCCCGCAGGGCATGTGGCTGGGCCTGATCCTGGGCCTGACCGCCGCGGCAATCCTGATGGCATGGCGGCTGCGCGTGAGCAGCCGTCGTGTCGGAAACGGACTGCCGGCTGCCATCACATAAACCCGGCCTGACGGCCCCCTTACTTGTGTCCGATGCCGCCCTGTCCGGCAGCGGCTATGCTGGTACCACGGCACGAAGCCAATTGGAGTTTTCCCCATGAACCAACCCGTGCGTCGCAATCCCGTCGCCAGCTTCTTCATCGGGCTGTGGGATGTGATGAACTTTACCCGCAGGCTGATCCTCAACCTGCTGTTCTTCGGCCTGCTGTTCCTGATCCTGGTCCTGTTCGTGGTGGCCATGGGCAAGGGGGCCAGCAGCAACCGCGCGCTGCAGGACCGCACCTCGCTGGTGATCGCGCCGGAAGGCCGCCTGGTCGAGCAGTTCAGTGCGGATCCGGTCAGCCGGGCGCTCGCAAAGGCCATTGGCGACAACAGCGCCGAGGAAGTGCAGCTGCGCGATCTGCTCCGTGCGCTGGATGCGGCACGCGAAGACAAGAAGATCGAACGGGTGGTGCTGCAGCTGGACAAGCTGCAGCCGAGCGGTTTCGCTTCGATGCGCGAAGTGGCTGCCTCGCTGCAGGCGGTGCGTGCCGCCGGCAAGCAGGTCGTGGCTTACAGCGACAACATGAGCCAGTGGCAGTACCTGCTGGCCGCGCAGGCCGATGAGATCTACCTCGACCCGATGGGCGGGGTGGTACTGGAGGGCCTCGGCCGCTATCGCCAGTACTTCCGCACCGGCCTGCAGGACAAGCTGGGCGTGGACGTGCATCTGTTCAAGGTCGGCGAATACAAGTCCGCTGCCGAACCGTATGTTCTCGATGCCGCCTCGCCGCAGGCCAAGGAAGCGGACCTGTTCTGGATGAACGACGTGTGGCAGCGCTACCTGGCCGATATCGCCAAGGCACGCAAGCTGGACGCCGCGCAGCTGGCCGCCGGCATCGACACGATGCCGGAAGGCATCGCCGCCGCCGGTGGTGACCTGGCCAAGTTCGCGCTGCAGCAGAAGCTGGTGGACGGCCTGAAGACCCGCGAGGAAGTCGAGGACCTGCTGGCCGACCGTGGCGTGGCCGACGAAGACGCCGACGGTGGCTTCCGCAACATCGACCTGGACGGCTACCTGGCCCAGCTCGACCTCCGTCGCTCGCCGGTGGACTCGCGTCCGCAGGTGGCGGTGGTGGTGGCCTCGGGCGAGATCGCCGGTGGCGACCTGCCGGCTGGCCGGGTCGGCGGCGAATCGACCTCCGCGCTGCTTCGCGAAGCGCGCGACGACGACAACGTGAAGGCCGTGGTGCTGCGCGTGGATTCGCCGGGCGGCGAAGTGTTCGCCTCCGAGCAGATCCGCCGTGAAGTCGTGGCGCTGAAGGCTGCGGGCAAGCCGGTGGTGGTGTCGATGGGCGACCTGGCTGCGTCGGGCGGTTACTGGATCAGCATGAATGCCGACCGCATCTATGCCGATCCCTCGACCATCACCGGTTCGATCGGCATCTTCGGCATGATCCCGAACCTGTCGCGTTCGCTCGACAAGATCGGCGTGCATACCGACGGCGTGGGGACCACCCGCTTCGCGGGGGCCTTCGACATCACCCGTCCGATGGATCCGGCGGTGGGCCAGGTGATCCAGTCGGTGATCAACAAGGGCTATGCCGATTTCACCGGCAAGGTAGCCGATGCACGCAACAAGCCGGTCGAGGCGGTGGACGAAGTCGCCCGTGGCCGTGTGTGGAGCGGCGCGCAGGCCAAGGAGCGCGGCCTGGTCGATGCTTTCGGCGGCCTCAAGGACGCCGTCGCCGATGCGGCCAACCGCGCCAAGCTGGGCGGCCCGGACAAGGTGCGCGTGCGCTACATCGAGAAGGCGGCCACCCCGTTCGCACAGTTCCTCAGCGGCTTTGCCGGCAGCCACGCCGGTGCCTGGATGCTGGGCGAAACCGGCATGGCGCGGATCATGCTGGCCCGGTCGATGCCGGAAGTGGACACCCAGCTGCGCTTCGTCGAAGACGCCGCCCGCGACCCGCGCGGCAGCGCCCCGGTGAAGGCACTGGCCTACTGCTTCTGCGGGTTCTGATGGCGGATCACGACCAACGGTCGTGATCTACCCGATGCGATCGTCCCGGTAGGTCACCACCGTTGGTGGTGATCCACCCGATGCGATCGTCCCGGTAGGTCACCACCGTTGGTGGTGACGCGCTTCAACAAAAAAACCCGGCCAAGGCCGGGTTTTTTATTCCTTACCGGCCCGCTTCGACCTCGTCGGCGGCGCGGGTGTCGGGTGCCTTCTCCAGCGTATCGCGCGCGGCCTTGGCCTTGTCCAGCGGCTGCTGCATGGCGTCACGCAGCGCCGTGGCCTGCGGTTCGGGTGGCTTGTCCGGTGCCGGCGGCACCGGCCGGTTGCAGCCGCACAGCGCGAGCAGGCAGGCCAGCGGCAGGACGATACGGATCAACATGGCAACCTCGCGGGCAAGCCCAGGGAAGCGCAGTGTCGCACCGCTTTGCCAGCCCATGTGTGATGGGGTGCGCCGCACGGGCATGGGCGGTATCCTCCCCGCAGCGTTGGATGCGGTGTCCGGCGCAGGACGTACAGGGCCGTGGCCCAGGGCAGGAGAAGCAGGTGAGCGCGCATCGTTGGCGACTGGATGGACAGACCGCATTGATCACCGGTGCCAGTGCCGGTATCGGCCTGGCGATCGCGCGCGAGTTGCTGGGTTTCGGTGCCGACCTGCTGATCGTCGGCCGCGACGCCGATGCACTGGAAATGGCCCGCGACGAACTGGCCGACGCCTTTCCCGACCGGGAGATCCACGGCCTGGCGGCCGACGTGTCCGACGACGAAGACCGTCGCGAGATCCTGGACTGGGTGGAGGACCACAGCGATGGCCTGCACCTGCTGATCAACAATGCCGGCGGCAACATCACCAAGGCGGCCACCGAATACACCGAAGACGAATGGCGGGGGATCTTCGAGACCAACCTGTTCTCGGCCTTCGAGCTGTCGCGCTATGCGCATCCCCTGCTGGCGCGCCACGCGGCGTCGGCCATCGTCAACGTGGGCAGCGTGTCCGGCCTCACCCACGTGCGCAGCGGTGCCGTATACGGCATGACCAAGGCGGCCATGCACCAGATGACGCGCAACCTGGCGGTGGAATGGGCCGAAGATGGCATCCGGGTCAACGCGGTGGCGCCCTGGTACATCCGCACCCGCCGCACCTCCGGTCCGCTTTCCGACCCGGATTACTACGACCAGGTGATCGAGCGCACGCCGATGCGGCGCATTGGCGAGCCCGATGAAGTCGCGGCGGCGGTGGGATTCCTGTGCCTGCCCGCGGCCAGTTACATCACCGGCGAATGCATCGCGGTGGACGGCGGTTTCCTGCGCTACGGGTTCTGACGCGTACGCACCAGCGGTGCGTACCTAGCCCGGTACGGCGCAGCTGCTCGCGGCCAGCACCGCCTGCAGGCGGCTGCGTTCAGCCGCGGCGTCGGCGGCCTTGTCGGGCGAGGCGAAGCGCTCGCGGCCGCGCGCGTCGCGGAAGCGCTGCTGCCATGCATTGCAGCGCTGATCTTCGGCGATCGGCTCGCACGCGTCGCGCACCACTTCGCAGCTGGCGGCATTGACCGGCGTGTTGCCGCCCAGGCCGGTGACCGCGAGCAGCTCGCAATGCGGTGGCGCGGGCTCGAGCTCATGCAGGTAGCGCCCGCCGTCCCGGCCCTGGCACTGGTAGATCTCCGGCAGCGGCGACGTCGGTTTTCCGTCGACCGGTATCTCGTCGCCCGGCTTGGGCAGGTTGGCACTGTCGAGGATCGCGGTACCGGTGGGCACGACGTAGGCCTCCGAGATGTCGCGTTCCATCGGCCTGGCCTTGCCGGGCACCTGCGGCGGCAGGGTCGCCGGTGGTTCGGGCCGCGCCGCCGGCGCGGTCGCCGGCTGCGGCAACGGTGACGGGGTGGGGCTGGTGGACACCGTCACCTCGGTACGTGCCGGTGCGGCGTTGCTGCGCTGGATGACCTGGTGGCTGCCGGCCGGGCACGGGCTGCCCTGCAGGGTCACCTTGTCGTCGGCATCGGTACAGCGGAACACGATGCCGCCCTCGGCCATGGCCGACGACGACGCCACGCACAGCAACAGGAGCCAGCCGGGTTTCATCGGCGCAGGATACAAGAAACACCGCGACGGCTGCAGGTGTCACCTGCAGTCGCGGTCCAGCCGTGCATCCACGCCACGCTGTTCGCGGCTGATCGCATCGCGTTCGCCCTGCAGCGCGCTGTTGTAGCGCCGCACCAGTTCCCAGCGGCGGTCGCGCAGGATCGAACAGACTTCGCTGGCCGGCAGGGGGTGGCACTGATCGCGCACCAGTACGTTGCCACCGGGCACCACCACGTCGTGGTAGGTCCCGGGATAGCCCGAGCCTTCGGTCTGCCACTGAGTGCTGCCGCTGCCTACGGTGAAGCTGCCGCCGCCGCGCGAACCACCGCCGGAAACCGTGAGCGAGCCACCACTGGAGGTCACCGAACCGCTGCCCATCGGTGCGATCGGCGGCAGCGGACGTGGTCCGGGTCCCGGTCCATGGCCCGGGGGCGGACGTACGCCGCCCGGGCCACGCCCGGGCAGCCATGCGCTGGTCCACACCGGCACCCAGCGCGGATTGCCTTCGCTGGTTTCGCTGGTGTAGCGGCTGCCGTCGTCGCGGATGCATTCGTACATCGGCTGCGGTGGCTGCACCTGCACGTAGCGCACCTCGCGTCCGGGTGCGGCAGGCGCCGGCGTGGCGGGAGCGCGATCGCTGCGCACCACGCTCGGCGCGGGATCGCGCGGCCGCTGCATCTCGCGCACTTCCTGGCGGCCGTCGCGGCAAGGGGCATCCTGCAGCGATACCGCCCCGTTGCTGCCTACGCAGCGGTAGACACGCACGCTGCTGTCCTGCGCCGCCAGCGGGGCGCTGCAAAGCAGCAACACGTACAGCGGGAGGGCGGGGTGTGGGCGCATGGCCGCAGTGTGCCGCCTTGCCTGTGCAGGCGCAAAGAACGCCATGCGGCTCAGGTGCGCAGGACGTGGCCGGTGAGGGCGTCGCGGATCGGGGTGGGCTGGTCCAGGCCACCGGTGGCGCCGTCAACCAGCCCGTCCAGGTCGCGCAGCAGGTTCGGGTCCAGTTCGTCCCGGCTGCGCGCCGGCGGCCGGCCGGCCAGGTTGGCGCTGGTGGACACCAGCGGCCCGTCCCAGGCGCGGGACAGCGCCGCCACCAGCGGGTGCGCGCTGATCCGAACGGCAATGCCGCTGTGTTCGCCGGTGATCCAGCGCGGGGCGCGCGGGCCTGCGGGGAGGATCCAGGTATGCGCACCGGGCCAGGTGGCCAGCACTTCGGCGCGGCGCCCTGGCGGCAGGGCGTCTACCTGCACCCACCCGTCCAGCTGGGTCAGCGCGGCAGCCACCAGGATCATGCCCTTCTCCACCGGGCGCTGCTTGAGCTGCAGCAGCTTCAGCACGGCGGCCTGGTTGCCCGGATCGCAGCCCAGCCCCCACACCGCTTCGGTGGGGTAGGCGATGACAGCGCCGGCGCGCAGGGCGGCAGGGGCGGTATCTACGGTGAGTTCTTTCATTGCCAGGACCCTTCCGCTGCGTCGGGTGTACGCCCGACCAACGGTCGGGCGCTACCTGTCTCAGGCCTTCTTGGTGGCGGCCTTTTTGACCGCTGCCTTCTTGGCGGGCGCCTTCTTGGCAGGCGCTTTCTTTGCTGCGGCCTTCTTCGTCGCCGCCTTCTTGGCTGGCGCCTTCTTGGCGGCCGCCTTCTTCGGTGCCGCTTCCTTCTTCACCGCAGCCTTCTTGGCCACGACCTTCTTGGCCGCCTTCTTGCCGAAGCCCTTGCGCACCGGCTTGCCGGTTTCTTCCATCAGCTGCTGCACTTCGGCCAGGGTCAGCGACGCGGGCTCGCGATCTTTCGGGATCTTGCCGTTCATCTTGCCGTCGCTCAGGTACGGGCCGAAACGGCCGTTCAATACCTGGATCTCGCTGCCGTCGAATTCCTTGATGATCCGGTTGCGGGCGATCTCTTCCTTCTCTTCGATCAGGAACACCGCGCGGGCCAGGTCGATGGTGTAGGGGTCGTCTTCCTTCTTCAATGAGGCGTAGGTGCTGCCGCGCTTGGCGAACGGGCCGAAGCGGCCGATGCCCACGCTGACGTCCTCGCCCTTGTCCTCACCCAGCGCGCGCGGCATCAGGAACAGCTCCAGCGCGTCTTCCAGGTTGATGGTGTGCATCGACTGGCCCGGGCGCAGCGAGGCGAACTTGGGCTTGTCCTCGGCGTCCTCGGCGGTGCTGCCGATGGCTGCGTACGGCCCGAAGCGGCCAAGCCGCACGCTGACCGGCTTGCCGGTCTTGGGGTCGGTACCGAGCTCGCGCGCGCCACTGGCCTCGGCGCGATCGACCGATTCCTTCTTCTCTTCCACCAGCTGGTTGAAGGGTTCCCAGAAGCGGGCCATCAACGGAATCCAGTCTTCTTCGCCACGCGACACCGCATCGAGCTCGTCTTCGAGCTTGGCGGTGAAGTCGTAGTCCACGTACTGGGTGAAGTGGCTGGAGAGGAACTTGGACACCGCCCGACCGACGTCGGACGGACGGAAGCTGCGGCCCTCCATCTCCACGTACTTGCGGAACAGCAGGGTCTGGATGATCGACGAATAGGTCGACGGCCGGCCGATGCCATATTCTTCCAGCGCCTTGACCAGCGCCGCTTCGGTGAAGCGCGGCGGCGGCTGGGTGAAGTGCTGTTCGGCGATGATGCGGTCCAGCGGCACGCGGTCGCCCGGCTTCATCGCCGGCAGCTTGCGGCCCTCGTCGTCGTCGTCGGCGCTCTTGCTGTCCTTGCCTTCCTCGTACACGGCCAGGAAGCCGGGCACCACCACGGTGGTGCCGCTGGCGCGGAACACGTGCTCGCTGCCGGCAGAGAGATCGACACTGACGGTATTGAGCGTGGCCGGGATCATCTGGCTGGCCACGGCGCGCTTCCAGATCAGCTCGTACAGCTTGCGCTCGTCGTCGGTGAGGTAACGCGAGACCTGCGCCGGGGTCCGCAGGGCCGAGGTCGGGCGTACCGCTTCGTGCGCTTCCTGGGCGTTCTTGGACTTGGTCTGGTAGGTATTGGGCTTGTCCGGGAGCGCGGCAATGCCGTAGTCGCGGGCGATCACGTCGCGGATTTCCGCCAGCGCGTCCTGCGACAGGCTGACCGAGTCGGTACGCATGTACGAGATCAGGCCCACCGTGCCTTCGTCGCCGATGGCCACGCCTTCATACAGTTTCTGCGCCACCTGCATGGTCTTGCGGGTGGTGAAGCCCAGCTTGCGCGAGGCCTCCTGCTGCAGGGTGGAGGTGGTGAACGGTGCCGCCGGGCGCCGCTTGCGCTCCTTGCTGGCCACGTCGGTGACATGCAGCGCGCCCTGCGCGGCCTGCTGGATGCGCAGGCGGGCGGCTTCGGCGGTGTCGCCGTCGGTCACGGTGAACTGTTCGAACTTCTGCCCGTCCAGCTTGATCAGGCGCGCATTGAAATGCTGCGAGGGATGCGCGCAGGCGGCATCGATGCTCCAGTACTCGCGGGCGATGAAGGCTTCGATCTCTTCCTCGCGCTCCACGATCATGCGCAGCGCCGGGCTCTGCACGCGGCCGGCGGACAGGCCGCGCTGGACCTTGCGCCACAGCACCGGTGACAGGTTGAAGCCGACCAGGTAATCCAGCGCGCGACGCGCCTGCTGGGCATCGACCAGGTCGCTGGCGATGGCGCGCGGGTGGTTCATGGCCTCCTTGATCGCACGCGGAGTGATCTCGGTGAAGACCACGCGCTGCATCGGCTTGTCCTTGACCAGCCCGCGTTCCTTCAGGATCTCGGCGATGTGCCAGCTGATCGCCTCGCCTTCGCGGTCCGGGTCGGTGGCCAGGAAGATGTCGTCAGCGCCCTTGGCAGCCTTGGCGATGGCATCGACGTGCTTCTCGTTCTTGTCGATCAGGTCGTAGCGCATCGCGAAGTTGTTGTCGGGGTCGACCGCACCTTCCTTGGGGACGAGGTCGCGCACATGCCCATACGAGGCCAGGACGGTGAAGTCCTTGCCGAGGTATTTGTTGATCGTCTTGGCCTTGGCAGGCGATTCGACGATGAGCAGGTGCTTGGGCATGTCGTTGATTTCTGTGGGCAGCAGCCCGGGGGAGGGCGCTAGGGTGGAGCAAAAGGCCGCATTAGTGAAGGGCAGCCGTCGATTTCCATAAACTGAACGCCCGGTTATGCGCCGGGCGTTCAGGTTTTGCGCCTGTAAGAGGAATCACGCCGGGGCCGCCCATGTCAAGCGGCCGGGTGTGAGGGCCGCTCAGGACATGGTGGAGGCAATCACCCCGAACATGGCGATCACCAGCGCGATGCTGGCCACGGTCAGGATGCCGCTGATGACCAGGATCACGATGGTCACCGTACCCAGTCCGCGTTCCTGGAAGCCGGCATTTTCGGTGAAGGCCCACTTGTCCACCACCAGGGTGTCGCACAGCATGTCGTGCAGCGCCTGCTTGCGCTCGGTGAAGGCGGCCATGATGAAGCCGATCATCAGGGTGAGGCTGCTCAGGATGAAGCCGAAGTAGCGGCCGACGCCGCGCAGGAAGGTGATCCGCTCACCATCGCTGCGCACGACCTTGATGCCGACGGCCATCTTGCCCAGGGTGGCACCGCCCTTGGAGGCGTGGAAGCCGGCGTAGTAGCCGATGCCGATCACGAAGCCGCCCAGCATCGCCACCATGCTCAGCACGACCGCCAGGGTCTCGTTGCCGCTGGCCGCGCCGATCAGGTTGAACACCAGGCTGACCGGGACGTTGATGATGGCGACCACGACCGAATCCAGGAAGTACGCCGCATAGCGTTTCCAGAAGCCGGCATAGACCACCTCGCCGCCGGTGACCACGGCGCTGCCGTAGCTGTCGGTTGCGCCCGGCGCGGTGTACGGCGAGTAGGTGCCACCACCGGTACCGGGAAGCGGCGCAGTGCCGTTGTCGATGGCGCTGTAGTCACCGCGCAGGTCGAAACCGCTGCCGAGGTTTTCGCTCGCGCTGGTCAGGTTCTGCAGCTGCAGTTCGTCCACCGCTTCGGACACCGGCTTCCACTGCGGGTAGCCTTCGCGCCAGACCAGCGTGGTGAGGCTGATCTCGCCGCGCTGGAAGCGCTGGCGCAGCTCTTCGGCCAGCAACGGGCCCTGGCGCTGCTGGCCTTCGGCGTAATACCACTCAGTCATTGCGTACTTCCCCTTCTGGATTCATCCGTAAATTGTGAAGATGCGGCTCAGCCGCGGCATTGCGCCGGGACGTACTTCGTGTCCAGATCGCTGCTGCACGTCCACTCCTGGCTCTGCATGTCGTACTCGAACCAGAGCATCTTGCCATCCAGCGCGCGTTTGTCCGGCACCGAGAACTCCATTTCGATGCCGCACTTGTCTTCGCCGAAGCGGCCGATGCGCACCGCACCCACGTACTCGGCGGCATAGGAGGTGGGGCTCTGGAAGCCGTCGTCGCCGTTGACCGGGCAGCGCTCGGTGTCCATCGCGAACACGGTGACCTGGTTCTTCAACTGCGACACGATGCCCACCGCATTGGCCACCTTGGCGCGATGCAGGTAGTCGTTGTAGGCAGGAATCGCGATTGCGGCGAGGATGCCCATGACCACCAGGAAGCCGATGCCCAGCACCAGCCCGATCACCAGGCAGCCGGAGGTCTTCTTCGGCGGGGGCGCGATACGGGCGTACGCGGGTGAGGCGGCATAGGCGGGCGCCGGGCCCGGCACTGCGTTGCGCGGTTCAGGCGTATCGAAACCGGGAATGCGCGGCGGGGTCGGCACGGCCGGCTCCAGCACCGGTGCGTCCGGGGCAGGTTCGACGGCCGGCGGCGGTGCGATCACCAGGCCCAGCTCGTCGGCCACGCTGCCCAGGGGCTGCCACTGCGGCAGCCCGTCGCGCCAGACCAGCGTGTCCAGCGCGATGCGGCTGGACTGGTACAGCGCGATCAACTCTTCAGACGCCAGCGGACCGCGCTGCTGACGATTTCCTTCTGCATAGAACCACTGGCTCACTATCCATTCCCCTGAATGCGCAAGGCGCCCAGTGTACGGTCAGTGAAGCGGTTCCGGTTCGTCCACGAACATCTGGGTTTCCATCCAGGCGTAGGCGGCTTCGGCGCCGGGCTGGTTGAACAGCACCATCAGCACCACCCACTTCAGGTCGTCCAGGTCCAGTTCGTCCTGGTCCAGGGCCATGGCCCGGTCCAGCACCAGCTCGCGCTGGTTGGCGTCCAGGATGCCGTGCTGTTCCAGGAACATCAGGAAGCCGCGGCCTTCCACGTCGAGCTTGTCCAGCTCCGGACCATGGAAAATGCGCACGGGACCGTCGACCCGGGCCACGCTGACCGCCGGCCGCTGTTCGGCCAGGGCATCGAGCCAGTCGAACGCCTTGTTGATCTCGGTGGGGCTGAAGCCGGCCTGTATCAGGCTGTTCTGGAGGGTATCGCGATCACGGACGATGTCCGCGTCTTCGCTGAAATAGTGTTCAAACAGGTACAGCAGGACATCCAGAATGCTCTCTTTCATTGCCCCTCGGCCTGCGTCGACGACGCTGTGGAGGTGAAGAAACTAGGGTTTTCGACAGTAGCGGCCATGCCTGGCAACCACCTTTCCATCCAGTTCCATGATCAGCAGCATGGCCGACAGCTGCGTTGCCGTCAATCCGCTGCGCTGGATCAATGAATCCATACCCGTTGGGTTTTCATCCAGGACGTTCCACAAGCGCTGGTAGTCCGGTGGGAGAGAGGGGGAGGCGGCAGTCGGTGCTGGCCGTGCCTGTTCAGTGGGGGCGCCCAGGCGCGAACGCAAGGCCTGGCCCAGCCGGGCGGCCATCCCGCCGAGCCCGGCGACCACCTCGGCCGGGTCCTCGACCAGCTGCGCGCCGTCCCGGATCAGCCGGTGGCAGCCGCGGGAGCGCGGATTGCGGACCGAGCCGGGCAGGGCGAACACCTCGCGCCCGGCCTCGGCGGCCAGCCGGGCGGTGATCAGCGCCCCCGAGCGCAGAGCCGCCTCGATCACCAACGTGCCCAGGGTCAGCCCGGCCACGATCCGGTTGCGGGCCGGGAACTGGCCCGGGCGCGCCGGGGTGCCGGGCGGGTATTCGCTCACCACCGCACCGTGTTCGGCAACGCGGGCCTGCAGGTCGGCGTGGTGCGGCGGGTAGGCCAGGTCCAAGCCGGTGGCCACCACCGCCACGGTGCGTCCGCCGGCGGTATCCAGTGCCGCCTGGTGGGCGCGCGCATCCACCCCTGCGGCCAGCCCGCTGAACACGGCCAGGCCGCTGCGGGCCAGCGCGGCGGAGAATTCCGCCGCCAGCTCGGCGCCGCTGGGCGAGGGCGTGCGGCTGCCCACCACGGCGACGCCCGGATGCCACAGCGCGGCAGGGTCGCCGGCAATGAACAAGGCCAACGGCGCGGTGTCGAGCTCGCGCAGCAGGCACGGGTAGTCGGCATCGCCGGCCGCGAGCAGGTGGCGACCGGGGTGTTCCAGCCAGGCCAGGGCGCGGGCGAGCGCGCGCGGTTCGGGCAGGGCGAGCAGGGCACGC
>NZ_CAUQPH010000106.1:0-13152 GCF_963519925.1 uncultured Stenotrophomonas sp.
GCGATGCGCCGCGCCACGCCCATGCCGGTGCCAAGACCGGTGGCCAGCGTGACGGTGCCGGTCGTGGTGCAGGCCGAGGTGCCGGCAACGGTGCCCCGCGCGGCGGCCAGCCGCAGGGCCAGCGCCGTGGCGGTGGTGGGCGCGGCCAGGGCGGGGGTCGCGCTGGCTGAGTGCCCAATACACGCGTCAAATCAAAAGGGAACGGCGATCGCCGTTCCCTTTTTGTATTGAGCGCCCAGGCAATGTGCCTCTCAGAATAACTTTGCTGACCTTGCATGCTGCAAGCGTTATTATTCCGTGAATTCATCCACCCCATCAACGTAGGAATAACAGTGTCCAAAGGAATTGTTTCAACATTGTGGCCCGCCTGGGGGCGCCACGATGCGCATGGAGGCTACCGCCCTGACATCGATGGGCTCCGTGCCATCGCAGTTGTGGGAGTGCTGCTATACCACGCATTCCCCAGCCTGCTCCCCGGCGGATTCGTCGGGGTGGACGTGTTTTTTGTAATCTCTGGCTTTCTTATCACTCGCGTCATCATCGACGGACTGAGTCGTTCGAGCTTTTCCATCGCCGATTTCTACGCCCGGCGAGTGCGTCGAATCTTTCCAGCGCTGTTGTTGGTGCTTACCGCCTGCCTGATTTTCGGCTGGCGGGCAATGTTGGCCGAAGACTTTGCGCACTTGGGAAAGCACGCTGCGGGCGGCGCCGGTTTCATTTCCAACCTTGTCCTGTGGAGCGAGGCGGGATACTTCGACCAGGCATCGGCAAGCAAGCCCCTGCTTCACCTATGGTCGCTGGGCATCGAGGAGCAGTTCTACCTGGCCTGGCCTTTGATGCTCTGGGCCGCTTGGCGCGCCCGGTTGCCTTTGATGCCTTTCATCATCGCCACGGCAGCGATTTCTTTCCTGATCAACCTGCACCTCCAGGGGAATAACCCCACTGCCGCCTTCTACTCGCCCCTGTCGCGCGCATGGGAGCTGATGATCGGCGGGATGCTTGCACACTGGAGTTCGGCTTCGGGTGCGCGTGAACGCGATTGGTGGATTAGCTGCTTGAGCTCCCTGCGGGTGCGGTCGACCCCGGCATTGGCCACTGGCATGCGGTCGGCATGTTCGTTCATAGGGTTGGGGCTGCTGTCGATCAGCCTGGTCTGGATCAACTCCAGCATGCCGTTCCCCGGCTTCCGTGCCCTGCTTCCTACCGTGGGAACCGCGCTGTTGATCGCTTCCGGGCCAAACACGCCGGTAGCGCGGTGGCTGCTTGCCAGCCGACCGTTCGTCTGGATCGGGCTGATCAGCTATCCACTCTATCTTTGGCATTGGCCTCTCTTGACGCTGGCGGGGAACGCCTACGGTTCGCTCGGTACCCCGGAGCGTGCCGGCCTTCTGCTCGCAAGCGTAGGACTGGCATGGCTTACCTGGCGCCTGGTGGAGCGTCCGTTGCGCTCTCCGACCCGAGGCGGATTGAAGGTGCTGGGCCTACTGCTCGGCATGGCGGCGATAGCGGGTTCCGGCCTTTTAATCTGGAAGAAAGAAGGGCTTCCGTCGCGGTATCCGGAAATCGTCAAACGCGCCACCGAGTACGACCTCGAGGGGTACCGGGCCGCGCTGCGCCATCAAGTGTGCTTCATGGAGCTCGGCACCAACGCAGAACGCTATGCGCCGGAGTGCGTCGATGGTGGCAACCAAGCGCTGTGGGTGCTCTGGGGCGATTCTTCTGCTGCGTCGATGTACACCGGCGTGCGCCACCTGCAAGAGCGCTCGGGCAAGATGCGTTTGGCGCAGTTCACCTCGTCGTCCTGCCCGCCGATAATGGACTACGATGCGCCGAATCCAGATTGCAGGTTCAACAACGATTGGACCATGGGCAAGATCGAGCAGCTCAAGCCGGATACGGTGCTGCTCTCCGCGATGTGGCATTACTACGATAACGCAAAGCTTGCCGGAACCATTGCGCAGCTGAAATCGATTGGCGTTCGACGGGTTGTCCTGCTCGGCCCTCCTCCGTCCTGGAAGGACACGCCATCACGGATCGTATTCAATATCTGGCGCGACGATCCGCTTCATACCCCGCCGGGACCGCGTCTGGATTACGCCAAGTACGGGATGGGAGAAGGTGAGCAGGCCGCTGGAGGAGCTGACTACCGCACTTCCGTGGCAGACGCATTCCTGAAGAACGTCGCTGTGACCAGCGGAAGCGAATATATCTCGCTGACCGAAGTACTCTGCAACGAAAAAGGCTGCCTTACCCGCGCGGATGCAGACAGCGGTGAAACGTTCTATCTGGATATCGTCCATCTGACCCCCGCCGGCGCCACGTTCGCAGTGAAACAGATCAGCCCCCAGCTGCTGCGTAACACGGAATAGGGGCTGCGCAGAGCGCGTGCGCTCCTTTGAGAGCGCACGCGATGCTGGGTTGTTGCTGCCTTAGTAGACACCGCGCACGCGCTGCCACAGGTAGTACTCACGGTTCGTCAGGTTGTAGGTGCCGGCACTGAGCCGCCATTGGTCGCAGGTGTTCCAGCTGCCGAACAGGTCCAGCACGGTGTAGCCGTCGGCCTTGTCCGCCATGCCGGGGTGCTGACCGTGCCATTGGCGGCGGTGGTGTAGCCATCGTCCGCGTCCTTGGCCAGGGCAAGGCGGCCGGATGCCGGCCACGGGGGCGCGCCTGGCGCCCCCGTCGCGATCACCCGCGCGGCTTGGTCGGGTTGAGCAGGTTGCCGAAGAACACCGCGTTCAACAGGATCCGCTCGGTACCGTGCCAGTACTTGCGGTGCGCCGGGTCGTCGGCGAACAGCACCACGTTGCCCTGCCCCTGCGGCGACACCAGCAGCCAGGCGGCACCGGCCACGCGGCTGCGGTTGTTCTCGGACAGGTAGCCGTTCACCCGCGGACTGTCGTCGATCCGGACCACGGTGGAAAACGCATTGCGGCTCGGCTTGAAGCTGATCCCGTTTTCCTTGTTTACGGCCAGCTGGTTGCGCGGCAGGCCGAAGCCCAGCGGGTGGCTGGTATCGACATCGGCGCTGAGGATGTTGCCGCTGACCCGCTCAATCGCGGCGATGTCGCGCTGGTCGCCGAACGCACGGCGCGCGCCATCCGGCTCCTTCTCTTCCGCGCCCAGCACTTCATCGCTGAGCTTCTGCTCGATCGCCCACTTGGCCGCGCTGCCGTAGGTCACCAGCGAGCCGCCGGCATTGATCCAGCGCTTGAGCGCTGCCACCGCTGCGGCATCCACGCCGCTGTAGGTACCGCCGGACAGCACGATGGTGGTGTACCGGTCCAGGTTGACCTTGCCCAGCTGCGCCGGGTCCAGCTTGCTGGCCGGCAACTGCACCTGCTGGTCCAGCACGAACCACGCCGAGCCGATTTCGGTGGCGCTGACACCCTCGCCCATCACCAGCGCCACCGCCGGCTTGCGCAGCGACTTGACGCTGTCGCTGCCGAGGTCGATGCCGCCGCGGCTCTGGCCACTGGCCAATGCGTGCACGACCACGCCACTGGCGCGCGCGACCTCGTCCACGGCGACGCGCAGCGCTTCCCCGTCGAGGGTCTGCCCGGCGACCGGGATCACCACGCTGCCGCGCGCGAACGCCTGCTCGCCGCTAGCGGTGCCCGCAGTGAACGGCTGGAACGCGGCGCGTGCCAGGATGCCCTTGGCCTGCAGTGCGTACAGAGCCCGGCTGGCGTTGTAGTCGCGCCAGTCGAACACGTAGGCATAGCCGGCCTGGCCGCCCACCACGCCGCCCTGTGCGGGCGGCAGGCTGCTGATCCGCTCACCGCCGGCCACGCGGCTGCGGCTGCCGGCAAAGGCCAGCCCGTACGCCGGGGCGATCGCATACGAGGTGCTGCCGTAGAACACGTCGCCCTTGATCGGCGGCGTGTCGGCGAAGATCGAATGCACCAGGCGGAACTGCGGCTGGGCGGTCGGCACCACGTAGGCGCTGCCCGGCTCGAAACGCTGGCCGTCCACGGTGACCGCCGCGGTCAACGCCTGCACGGTGATCTGGTGCTGCAGCAGCAGGTCGAGCAGGCGCCGGGTCAGGCCCGGGTCCTTGGCATCGCCGAACACGAAGGCCTTCACCGGCTGCTGGCTGGCCTGCTTCAGCGCGGACTGGAAGAATTCCTTCTGCAGCTTCAGCAACCCGTCGCGCTCGGTCACCGCACCGCGCACGGTGCCCAGGCCGGTGGCGACCTGGTTGCGGATGGTGAACGGGAAGGTCAGCAGGCCGTTCACCGATTCCTGCACGCGCCCGCGCGAACTGGCCTGCTCCACCGTAACGCCGACTGCGCCGTGGAAATCCGGATAGGTAGAGCCGTACACCGGCGAGAAGTTGTCGAAGTTTTCCCCGGTGTAGTAGAGCGAGCCCAGCGCATCCAGCGACTGCGCGTGGTACTTGGCGAGGGTCTTGTTGAACTCGTATGACGAAGCCGGCAGCAGCGGGCTGTGCATGCTCGCCGGCGACGGTTCGAAGTAGTAGGTGCTGTCCTTGCCCATCTCGTGGAAGTCGATCTGGACGTTCGGATACCACTGGTGGAAGTACGCGATCTTCGGCCGCGTGTCCTGCTGGGTCAGCGCCAGCCAGTCGCGGTTGAGGTCGGTGAAGTAATGGTTGGTGCGCCCCTGCGGGAACGGCTCCACGTGCTCCTTGTCGGCCGGGTCGGCCGAGGCCGGCGACGACGCATAGGCGTTGTGCCAGCTGGCGGCACGGTCGCGCCCGTCCGGGTTCTGTGCCGGGTCGAACAGCACCACCGCCTGCTGCAGCCACTGCGCGGTTTCGGCGCTGCGGTTGGCCACCAGGTAGTAGGCCGTGAGCAGCGCGGCTTCGCCGCTGGAGGTTTCATTGCCATGCACGCTGTAGCCCAGCCACACCACCACCGGGCTGTTGCCCGCCGCCGACAGCGGCTGCGCCGGATCGGCCAGGGTCACGTGCTGGCGGCGCAGGGTGTCCAGCTGCTGCTGGTTCTGCGCCGCGGTGACCGTGGCGATGATCAGCGGGCGGCCTTCGTAGCTGGTGCCGATCTGCTCGACCTTGATCTTGTCGGAGTGTCTGGCCAGCTCATTGAAGTAGGCCACCAGCTGGTCGTGCCGGGTGTAGCGGCTGCCGATCTCGTAGCCCAGGAACTGCTGCGGGGTGGGAATGGCCGGATCGAAATCGCCGCCCTTCGGGAAGAAATACGCGCTCTGTGCGAACGCCGGTGGGGCCAGCAGCCACAGCGCGCCCACCAGCCAGGTGATGGGGCGCGGGAAAACACGGAACAAGGACACAGCAACCCCTCTCTCAGAAGCGGTAATCGAAGCCGACGGTGAAGTAACGACCACGCAGGTCGTACTGGCTGAAGTCGTACGGCGCGCGGATGCCCGGGAACGAGGCGTCGTACGGCGGTTCCTCGTCGGCCAGGTTCTGGATCTTCGCGTACAGGGTCAGCTTCTCCAGCCCGGTGTAGGCCAGGTACAGATCGAACTGGCTGTACGAATCCACCCGGTCCTGCACGGCCGTGGCTGCTGCACTGGCCTTCTGGTCGTAGCCGCTGGTGTAGTACCAGGTCAGCGCAGTGCGGAAATCGGCGTAGCTCCAGTCCAGCGTGGTGGTGGCCTTGTTCTTGGGCAGGGTGGCGCCGAGGTTGCTGCCGGCGTAGTCCACCAACGGGCCGCCGACCACGGTGGGACGGCTGTAGTCGCGCACGTGGGTAAAGGCGGTGGAGAGCGAGAAGTCGCCCGCCGCTGCGGTCGGGAAGCGCTGGCGCAGTTCCACGTCGAAGCCGGAGGTCTTCAGCTCGCTCAGGTTCTGGTAGCGGTTGAACACTGCCAGCAGCTTGCCGCGCTCATCGCGGGTCACCGCGCCCGGCACGTCGTTGGTGACCAGGGTCTGGGTGTTGTTGGTGCCGACCAGGTTCTCCAGTTCGATGCGGTAGTAATCCACGCTCAGGCTGGTGTTGGACCACGGCGAGAGCACCACGCCCAGGTTGTAGCTCCTGGTGCGTTCGGGCTTGAGGTCGTTGTTGCCGACCGTGAAGAAAGTCGGGTTCTGGCGCGAGCCGGGCACGTCCGGATCGCGCGGATCGATCACGCTGCCGTAGGCGATGCTGGTGCTGTTGGAGTTCTCCGACAGCGACGGCGCGCGGAACCCCTTCGAGGCCGCGGCGCGCACCAGCAGGATGTCGAACGGCTGCCAGCGCAGGCTCAGCTTGGGCGAGAACGCGTCGCCGAAATCACTGTAATGGTCGGCGCGCGCGGCGGCCTGCAGTTCCAGGCGCTCTGCCAGCGGCACGTTCACTTCGGCGTAGGCGGCAGTGACCTTGCGCTCACCGTGCACTTCGGCGATGGCCGGGCGGATCTGCAGGCCGGCGTCGATCTGCCACGGGTTTTCCGAATCCAGCTTCTCGCGGCGCCATTCCAGCCCGGCGGCGAAGCCGATCGGACCGGCCCAGGTGCTGCCCAGTCCGCCGGAGATCTTGGCGTCCACGCCCTGCAGCACCGATTCGGCCGGGCGGAGCGTGCTCAGGTTGATGCTGTCGAGGACCGCCTGCGGGGTCGCCGACGGATCGAGCAGGTTGTAGCTGCCGGTGGCCAACGCGTCGGCCAGGGTGAAGCGGTTGGCGAAGCCACCGGAGACGGTTTCGCGCTCGCTGCTGCGTGCGCCGAACGCGCCCACTTCCCAGTCCCAGTCCTGCAGGCTGCCGCGCAGGCCGACCACGCCGCGGTAGGCGGTGGAGCGGTTGGTCTTGATGGTCGGGCCGAGGTTGAAGAAGGTGTACTCGATCGGGATCGCGCGGCCATACGGGTTGAACGGGCTGCTGGCCGGCAGGTTGGACGACACCGGTTCGGCCAGGCCGGTATCGGCGTTGAGTGCGAAGCGGCCGCTTTCCAGGGTGAAGAACGGGCTGCTGCCGAACCACGACACGCCCTTGATCTCGCTGTAGATCACTTCGCCGAAGGCTTCGACGTTGTCGTTCACCTTGAAGGTGCCGTTGACGTAGGCCTGGTAGCGCTTGGTCGACGGAATCAGGGTGGTGTAGGGGGCCAGGTTGAAGCCGCAGGTATTGCCGGGCAGGCCGTCGATCGGCGCGCTGGGCACCAGCGTGGTGTTGTCCGGGCACTGCCCGTTGGCATCAAGCATGGGCACCGAGGTGCCGTTGACCAGGAAGCGGGCGCCCTTCGCCGACCAGCCGTTCCAGCGGCCGCCGGGCTTGTCGGTGTAGATGCCCGACCTGGTGAGGTCGCGCTGGTCCTGGTCCAGGCGCTCGCGGTTGTAGCCTTCCAGGCTGACCAGGATGTTGTAGCCGTCGGTGTCCAGGTCGCCGATGCCACCGATGAACTTCAGGTTCTGCTCGTCCAGCCCGCCCTGGTCGGCCGTGCCGACGCTGCCGCCCAGCTCGGCGCCCTCGAAGTTCTGCCGAGTGATGATGTTGACCACGCCGGCCACCGCGTCCGAGCCGTACACCGCCGAGGCGCCGTCCTTCAGCACCTCGATGCGTTCCACCGCGACCATCGGCAGCGCGTTGAGGTTGACGAAGGTGTCGGACAGGCCACCGGCCGGGAAGCCGTAGTTGGCCAGGCGGCGGCCGTTGAGCAGCACCAGGGTGTTCTTCTGCGACAGGCCGCGCAGGCCGATGCCGGCCGAGCCCGAGGCCCAGCCATTGTTGGTGGTCTCGTTGTTGGCCTTGCCGGTGTTGGCCGAGATCGAGCGCAGCAGGTCGGCCACGGTGGCCTTGCCGGTCGCTTCGATCTCCTGGCGACCGATCACCTGCACCGGATTGGCGGTCTCGGTGTCGGTGCGCTTGATGTTGGAGCCGGTCACCCTTACCGCGGCAAGGGTCTTGCTGTCGCCGGCGGCGGTATCGGGGCTGGCCACGTCGGCGGCCGCGGCGGTATCAAGGGCAAACGCAGGCAAAGGCGTAGCCAGGGCGGCGGCAAGGGCCGCCACGAGAAGGGTGTGCTTGGGCATGAACTCAATGGGGGTGGTGGACGACGAGTTCCGCAGTAATCCATGCCAGGCCGTTAACGGGCCAATAACATCGCTTCATGCGGATATAACGAAAGATAACATCGCTTCATCCGGATGGATATGTTTTTGTTTGCAACCATTCCGTCCGCGGCACGATCGATCGGGCGGCAGGCCTTACAATGTGGGCATGGAAATCTTCAAAGTCTTTACCCTCGAAGCGGCCCACCGCCTGCCCAACGTGCCGCCCGGCCACAAGTGCGCGCGGCTGCACGGCCACTCGTTCCGGGTGGAGCTCAAGGTCGAGGGCGAGCCCGGCGAACACAGCGGCTGGATCATGGATTTCGGCGACGTCAAAGCGGCCTTCCAGCCGATCTACGACCGCCTGGACCACCACTACCTCAATGACATCCCCGGACTGGAGAACCCGACCAGCGAACGCCTGGCGATCTGGATCTGGAACGAGCTCAAGCCCAGCCTGCCGGCGCTGAGCGAGGTGACGGTGCATGAGACCTGCACGTCCGGGTGTCGGTACCGGGGTTGAGCCTGGACTTCAACCGGTTGTTCCTGAACGGTTTTATAAAATCTGGACCGTTTCGGGCATTTATTGTTGCAATGCACCAAGATCGGCGTATGCTGCAATGCATCAAATGGAATTTGCGTGGGTCCCTCCCCCCACGCAAGCCCAAGACCCGACAGAACCCTCCCTCTGTCGGGTCTTTTTTTTGCCCACGTCACCGCGCCAGCGGGCGCACGATCTGCACCAGGCTCAACAGGGTTTTTCCCGGCTCTTCCCACGGCACCATGTGCGCGGAATGTTCGAACCACACGCCCTGCTTGAAGGGGGCCTGCACGGTGTTCAACCAGCGCTCGGTCGGTGCGTTCGGCGTGGTGTAGTCGTGGCGCCCCATGAACATCACCACCGGGATCGGGAAGCGCGTGACCGGGTTGAAATCCACCTTCAGCATCTGCGGCAGCAACGGCCCCAGCGACAGCACGCTGCCCTTGTCGATGTTGCAGCGATCCGCGTCCGTGTAGTCCGGTGAGAGCTTGGCTGCGCCGAAGTAGTACTTCGAATCATCGCGGTATGCGGTCAACCCGCCGTAGTACTGCGGCCAGGTGCGCGCGGTGATGATCCGCTCGCGGGTGATCGGGGTGTTGCCCGGGTACGGTGCGATCGCTTCCAGTTCGGCGACGGCCTTGGCGTTGCCGTGCGCTTTGGCCTGTGCCAACCCGTAGTCGAAGCTGATCTTCTCGTTCTCCACCTGGTTGATGATCTGCCCGATCCCCACATAGGCATGGAACAGGTCCGGGCGCTTCAGCGCCGCCTGCATCGCCACGATGGTGCCCCAGCTGTGCGCCACCAGGATCACCTTGCGCTGGCCCAGGTGCGTGCGCAGGTGTTCGGCCACTTCGATCGCATCATCAACGTAGCGTTCGATCGTCAGCGTCGGCGCGATGGCCTCCGGCGACGCTTCCGCAAAGGTCTTGCCGGCGCCGCGCTGGTCCCAGTCGACCACCGTGAAGTATTCCTCCAGCGGCCGCTGGAACTGCCACAGGCTCGGCGTCACCGGGCTCGCCGGGCCGCCGTGCACGAACAGGATCACCGGATTGGCACGGTCTCCGCCACGGATCGTGAGCCACTGCCGCAGCCCACCAATCGGCGTGGCGTACTGCTCCTGGATGCCATTCGGGGTGGTGATCCGCTGCAGGTCGCGCACCACCGCGCGGGCGGGTTCGAGTGCCGATGTGTCAGGGCAGGATTGAGCGGCAGTGGATGCAGCGGTGGACAGCAGGGCCAGGCAGATGAGTGCGCGCATGAAACCTCCGGGGTCCGGGGCATCTTGCCACGCTCTACGGGTGACGGGCTGCCGTGGCGGCTGGGAGGGTGAAGACGAACAGCGCGCCTTCGCGGCTGTCCAGCAGCCGGATCTCGCGGCCGTGCAGCTGCAGGATCCTGTGCACGATCAGCAGGCCCAGGCCACCGCTGTCCGGGCGGTCGCTGCCCAGCGCCGGCGGGGTGTGGAACAGGTCCTCGCGCCGCGCCGGCGGAATGCCCGGGCCGGTGTCGGCCACGCTGACCTGTACCTCGCCCTGCACCGCCTGCAGCGTCACCGTGATCCGCCCCCCTTCCGGCGTATGCCGGATCGCGTTGTCGAGCAGGTTGGTCAGCACCCGCTCGATCAGCGCCAGGTCGGCATCCACGCCCGGCAGGCCCGGAGGAATCTCCGCCGCCAGGGTCTGCCGACGCGCCTGCGCGGCCAGTTCGAATTTCTGGAAGACATCCTGCACCAGGTCCGGCAGCGAGAACGCCTGGCGGTCCAGCACCACCCCGCCGTGCTCCAGCCGGGCCAGCTCGAACAGCGCCTGCGCCAGCCTGCCCACCTTGTGGCTCTGCGACAGCGCGATGGCCAGGTAGCGCTGGCGCTCTTCAGGACTGAGCGTGGCGTCCTTCAATGCCAGCGTTTCCAGGTAACCGTGCAGCGACGACAACGGCGTGCGCAGGTCATGCGAGATATTGGCCACCAGCTCGCGCCGCTGCAGGTCCTGCTGGCGCAGCTGCTGCCACTGCTCGCCCAGGCGCTGGCCCATGTGCCCGAAGCTGTGCTGCAGGATCGCCAGCTCGTCGCGTTCGCCGGCGCGCAGCGGGGTGGGCGGCAGCGCCTGCGCCGGCGCGGCGGCATCCACGTCGAAGGACTGCACGCGGCGGGTCAGCTGGCGCAGCGGGCGGGTGACCCAGCGGAACGCCACCGCGCCGGCCAGCAGGCCGATCACCGCCACGATCGCCAGCGACCACAGCGTGGTCCGCAGCGTGGCGTTGGCGGCGATGTTGGCGGCCAGCGCCTCGCGCTGCTCGCCCACCAGGACCACGTAGATGTAACCGGCCTGCCGGCCCTGCACGAACAACGGCGCGGCGTTGAACACCTTGCGTCCGTTGGCGCTGCGCGGATCGTCACCGAGGATCGGCAGCGGCTCGTCGCGCAGCAGCGCCTGCACCGGCGCCAGGTCCACGCGGTCACGCTTGAGATGGCCATTGGGCGCGTCGTGGCCGAGGATGCGGCCCTGGTCATCCAGCAGGTAGACCTCCACGCTGGGGTTCACCGCCATCAGCTTACCGAACAGCGCGCGCACCTCGCCGCTGCGCATGCCGCCACCGTCCATCAGCTCGCCACTGCGCGCGATGTGTTCGGCCAGCCCGCGCGACAGCCGCTGCACGGTTTCCTGCTCGTGCACGGTGGTGCTGCGCATCTGGATCCACATCAGCGCGCCACAGCACACCAGCAGCAGCGCGAAGAACGCCACCGACAGGCGCTGCGACAGGGTGAGGCGGATCATGGCGGGGTGCCTTCGCTGCCATCGACCAACTTGTAGCCGCGGCCCCACACCGTCTGGATGCGCTGCGGCGAGGCCGGGTCGCGTTCGATCTTGTTGCGCAGCCGGTTGATGTGGGTGTTCACCGTGTGCTCGTAGCCATCGTGCTGGTAGCCCCAGACCTGGTTGAGCAGGTCCATGCGCGAGTACACCTGGCCCGGATGCCGGGCGAAGAAGTACAGCAGGTCGAACTCGCGCGGGGTCAGCTCCAGCGCGCGGCCCTCCACCTGCGCGGTGCGCGCCACCGGGTCGATGCGCAGCCCGGCCACGTTCAGTTCGCCAGCGTCGATGCGCGCGTTCTGTGCCATCGCCTCGACGCGGCGCAACAGCGCCTTGACCCGCGCCACCAGTTCCAGCATGGAGAAGGGCTTGGCCAGGTAATCGTCCGCGCCCAGTTCCAGGCCCAGGATGCGGTGCACTTCACTGGCACGGGCGCTGGTGATGATGATCGGCGTGTAACGCGCCATGCCGCGCGCGCGCCGGCAGATTTCCAGTCCGTCCACCCCCGGCAGCATCAGGTCCAGTACCAGCGCGCTCCACGGCTGCGCGTCGAGCAGGGCCAGGCCGTCGTCGCCGGTGGCGGCGTGGGTGACCTCGTAGCCCTCGTCGCGCAGGTGCATGCGCAGCAGGTTGGCGATGTGGACATCGTCCTCGACGATCAGGACCTGTTTTGCACTGCTCATCGGCACGCGGGGGAGTGGCGGGAAGGTAGCCGCATTGTGGTCGGATCCGGAGCTGAATGTGTCACGGAAAATTTAACCCTGCGTGAGGATTCGTTGATCGGCCCGGGCGCAGCATGGCCCCATCGTTTCCAGAGTGGGAGATCGGCCATGCGCTGCACCCGTCGCAAGCTGCTTGGCATGGGCGCCATCGGCGCCGCTGCCGGCCTGTTCGGCCTGACCGCCTGCAGTGGCACCGCACCGGCCGCGCCGGCGCCCTCGCGCCGCTTCGAAGTGATGCGCACCGATGCGCAGTGGCGCGAGCAGCTGACCCCGGCGCAGTACGCCGTGCTGCGCCGGCAGTCCACCGAACGACCGTTCAGCAGCCCGCTCAACAAGGAGCACCGGCGCGGCACCTTCAGCTGCGCCGGCTGCGGGCTGGCGCTGTTCTCCTCCTCCACCAAGTTCGACAGCGGCACCGGCTGGCCGAGCTTCTGGGCGCCGCTGCACGATGCGGTAGCCGAAGACCGCGACACCACGCTGGGCATGCTGCGGGTGGAAGCGCATTGCCGGCGGTGCGGTGGGCACCTGGGGCATGTGTTCGATGACGGGCCGCGGCCGACCGGGCTGCGGTATTGCATGAACGGCGTGGCGATGAACTTCATCGCCGCTGACGACGAGACCCGCGTGCGGATCCCGAACCGTACGTAGCGCCGGGCCTGCCCGGCTGGATGCTTGACGCAGCCGGGCAGGGCCCGGCAATACCGATAAGGAACATTCAATGATTCTGCTTGTCCTGGCCTACCTCGGCGGCGTACTCACCATCCTCAGCCCGTGCATCCTGCCGGTGCTGCCGTTCGTGTTCGCCCGCTCGGACCGCCCGTTCCTGCGAAGTGGCCTGCCGCTGCTGGTCGGCATGGCGCTGATGTTCGCGGTGGTGGCCAGCCTGGCCGCGGTGGGCAGCCAATGGGTGGCGCAGGCCAACCAGGTCGGGCGCTGGGTGGCGCTGGTGGTGATGGCGTTGTTCGCGCTGGCGCTGCTGTGGCCTCGCCTGGCCGATCATCTGCTGGCGCCGTTCCAGCGCGTCGGGGCGCGGCTCAGCGCCTCCGCCGATGCCGCCAGCGCGGCCGGCCGCGGCGGCGTGGGCACTTCGCTGCTGATCGGGGCGGCCAC
>NZ_CAUQPH010000107.1:0-12979 GCF_963519925.1 uncultured Stenotrophomonas sp.
CTGATGCACCTGCGCCGCCGGGCCCTGCGCCGATGCGCGGCGGCCCTGGCGGCGTTGCTGGCCGCCCCGGGTGCCCAGGCTGCACTGCAGCTTCAGCTGCAGGCCGATGGGCTTGATCCTGGCCAGCGGGCGAACGCCGAGCAGGTGCTGCAGCAGGCGCCCGCGCTTCTGCCTGCGTCATGGCAGGCGCGCTTCGTCGCCCCGGTGACCCTTTCCTGGTCGGACCAGCTTCCCGACAGGGTGCATGGCCGCACCCGCAAGACTGCGATCACCCTGCGGCGCAGCCTGCTGGACGACGTGCAGCCCGGCCAACCCCTCCCGCGTGCAGTGCAGGCCGCGCTGATCCACGAGTTGACCCACGTGCTGGACCGCGCCGCCGACGGTGGCTGGTCGTACACCGCACGCTGGCGTGACCTGGCCGGCTGGCAGCAGCGCCCGTGGCGCTGGGGCCGCGGCGCCAACGCATTCACCGAACGCAGTCCCGATCCTTACGAGCGCCACAGTCCGGCCGAATACCTGGCGGTCAACGCCGAGCATTACGTGCTCGATGCCGATTACGCGTGTCGCCGGCCGGCGCTGGCGGCGTGGTTTGCCGAGCACATCGGGCCGGGGCCGCAGGCCAGCTGCGACCCGCGCATGGCGCTGGTACAGGCCGGCGAGGTCACCGGCGAAGCCTCGCTGCTCGAGCTGGACCCGCAGCGCGTGTACGCGGTGGACTACCTGCTGGCCGAAGGCAACGACCAGCTGATGAGCCGCTGGGGCCACAGCATGCTGCGGCTGGTGATCTGCGCGCCGGGGCGTCCGCGCGGTCCGGCCTGTCGGCTGGACCTGGCCGAGCATCGGGTGCTGTCGTTCCGCGCGTTCGTCGGCGATGTGCAGATTTCCAGCTGGCGCGGCCTGACCGGTGCCTATCCGTCGCGCCTGTTCGTGTTGCCGCTCAACCAGGTGATCAACGAATACACCCAGCTGGAGCTGCGCGGGCTGAAGTCGGTGCCGCTGGCGCTTGATGAAAGCGACATCGCCAGCCTGCTTGAGCGCGTGGGCCAGGTGCACTGGAGCTATGACGGGCGGTATCGCTTTGTCAGCAACAACTGCGCGGTGGAAACCGGCAAGCTGCTGCAGGAAGGCGTGCCGCGCTGGGCCGATCCCGGTCTGAACCGGCTGAGTCCCGGTGGCCTGCTGCGCCGGCTGGAGCGTCAGGGGCGCGCCGATGGCGCGGTGCTGGACGACCGCCGCGAGGCGATGCGGCTGGGTTATTACTTTCCGTCGGCGCAGGCGCATTACCAGCAGCTCTTCGATGTCGCGCGTGCGGAACTGGCACTGCCGACCACGCAGGTGACCGGATGGTTGGCGTTGCCTGCGGCGCAGCGTGCGCACTGGGCGGAGCGGGGCGGACTGCGTGCGACCTCCGCGCTGTTGCTGCTGGAGCAGGCAGCGCGGT
Organism: uncultured Stenotrophomonas sp.; assembly: GCF_963519925.1. NCBI lineage: Bacteria > Pseudomonadati > Pseudomonadota > Gammaproteobacteria > Lysobacterales > Lysobacteraceae > Stenotrophomonas > uncultured Stenotrophomonas sp. Next base: position 1,442 of record NZ_CAUQPH010000107.1, read on the forward strand.
ACCGGGAGGAGTTGCGCGCGCGGGACGGGTTGAAGCGCACATTGGGCGGCTCGGGTGCCGCTGGCGATGAAGCCCACGCGGCGTTGCTCAAGCTGCTGGAGGATGCAGGGCAGTTGGTGAATCCAGCCGGGTTGGTGGGAGGCATGGGATATGGGTTGCCGACGGCGGATGAGCGGCTCGCAGCGGCAGAGGCTGCCCGGCAGATCAGCGCCCGCGGCGTGCCGGCATGGACGGCGTTGCAGGACCGCATGCGCGCGCGATTGCCGGCGGCGCAGCAGCAGGAGCTGGCCACGATCGACGACACGCTGGCCCGGCTGGGCAGCCGGATGCGACAACTGGCCCGCGAAGGGACGTAGAGCCACGCCCTGCGTGGCTGCTTTTCGTCGGCACCGCGCAGCCACGCAGGGCGTGGCTCTACGGGTTGGTCGTGCACCCCAGCAGCCGGGCGATCCAGCCGACGGCGTTTCACCTCTGGTCACACCCTGAAGGCTACGATCCCCGGTTGAACCAGAACATCGGCAAGGAGTCGAACATGCGCGTATCTCCCTTCATTCTCAGCCTGGCCATCGCCACCGGCCTGGCCGCGTGCCAGCCGGCGCAGCAGGCCGACGGCGCCGGGCCCGACGCGGTCGCGGCCGGCAACGAAGCGCCGCCGCCGGCGGCAGCGCCCACGTCCGATGAGCGCGTCTATGCCTTCCAGTGCGGCGGACTGGCGGTGCAGGCGACCTACCGCGGTCAGGATTCGGCCACGGTGGTGGTCGGAGGGCGCACGTTCCTGATGGCGTCCGAGCCGGCCGCGTCGGGTGCGAAGTTCGGCGACGGGCAGGGCAACGTGTTCTGGACCAAGGGCACCACCGAAGGCACGCTGACCCTCAAGGGCGAGCCGGATCGCAGCTGTACGGGCTCGGGGAAGGAGGGCGAGCTGGCTCCCGCCGCCGCCGCATCCGCCGCGCCTGCATTCCGCGCCACCGGCAACGAGCCGGGGTGGCTGGCGCAGGTCAGCGCAGGCGACACCCCCGTGTTGCGGGTGGAGACCGGTTACGGCGAGCAGAAGTTCGAGGTGTTGTCGCCGACCCAGGGCAAGGATGGCTGGTCGGGCAAGGCCGCCGATGGCACCGACGTCAAGGTCAGCTTCCAGCGCACGGTGTGCCACGACGACATGAGCGGGCAGGCCTTCGGCGCCACCGTGATGCTCACCGTAGGCGCCCGCCAGTACCACGGCTGTGGCGATTTCGCCGGGGCGCCGGCGTTGGCCGAGCGCCCCTGAGAGTCACCGCGCGTAGCGACACGCCGCGCGTGTCCCACGCAATGAAGAACGCAGGCGCAGCCGGGCAGAGCCCGGCGCCGCCTCAGTCTGCGCGGCCGGCAAACTCACCGGTCGCGGTATTCACCAGCACGCGCTCGCCGTTGGTGATGTACTCCGGCACCATGATCTCGATGCCGGTGCTCAGCTTTGCCGGCTTCGGACGCTTGGTCGCGGTACCGCCCTTCATTTCCGGCGGGGTCTCGACCACTTCCAGTACCACGCTGCTGGGCAGCTGCACGGCCACCGGCTGGTCGTCGATCACCTGCACGTAGATGCCGGTCAGGCCGTCGGTGATGTAGCCGGCGTCATCGCCGATGACATCGGCATCGAGGGTGTAAGGGGTGTAGTCCTCGTCGTCCATGAACACGAACGCATCGCCGTCCTTGTACGAATAGGTGGACTGGCGGCGCAGCAGTTCGACTTCCGGCAGGTTGTCGTCGGCATCGAAGCTGGCGTCCAGCTTGTTGCCGCCCGGCACGCTGTACATGATGAAGCGGAAGCGCACGTTGCCGCCGCGGCCCTGCGGCGAGCTGCGTTCGAGGTCGCGGATCTGGTACACGCCGCCGTTGTACTCGACGACGTTGCCTTTCTTGATGTCGTTGGCTTTCATGGAATGAAGGTTGGTTGTGGGAGGTAGAGGGTGGGTTACTTCGGGGCCAGGCGCACCGCGCCATCCAGGCGGATGGTCTCGCCGTTGAGATAGGTATTGGTCAGGATGTGCCCGACCAGGCCGGCGAAATCTTCCGGCTTGCCCAGGCGCGGCGGGAACGGGATCGAGGCCGCCAGCGACTCCTGCACGGCCGGCGGCATGCCATCGACCATGGGCGTCCAGAAGATGCCCGGGGCGATGGTCATCACGCGGATGCCGAAGCGCGACAGTTCGCGCGCCATCGGCAGGGTCATGCCGACCACGCCGCCCTTTGACGCGGCATATGCGGCTTGGCCGATCTGGCCTTCATAGGCGGCCACGCTGGCGGTGTTGATGATCACCCCGCGCTCGCCGTCGTCGCCGGCGGCATTGTGCTGCATGCGGTTGGCGGCCGCCTTGGCGACATTGAAGCTGCCGACCAGGTTGACCATGACCGTGTTCTGGAAGGTCGCCAGCGGCATCGGCGCCTCCTTGCCCAGCACGCGGCCGGCGCCGAGGATGCCGGCGCAGCTGACCACGGCGTTGAGGCCGCCGAGGAAATCGTGCGCCGCATCGATCTGCGCGGCAACGGCGGCCTCGTCGCTGACATTGGTGCTGAAATAGCGGGCCGCGTCGGCGCCGAGTTCGGCCACGGCGGCCGCGCCCTTTTCATCATTGAGGTCGAACAGGGCCACGCGGGCGCCCTGGGCCACCAGGTGCCGGGCCACCGACAGGCCGAGGCCGGAAACACCGCCGGTGACGACGGCGCGTACGGAAGACAGCTGCATTGCACGATCCCGCAGGTTCAAGAACCGCCGATTCTAGCGGATGCCGGCCCGTTCGCCGTTGTGCAGCGCAGGCGGGCGCTCAGTGGCGCGGCGGCAGGCGGCGGGCGAACTCGTCCGGGGCCATGCCGGGCGCGAACAGGAAGCCCTGGCCGACGGTGACCCCCATGTCATGCAGGAACCGGCGCTGTTCTTCAGATTCGATGCCTTCGGCGACCAGGCCCAGGCCCAGGCTGCGGGCGATGCCGCACACCGCCTCGCACACCGCCACGTCCGAGCGGTTGCCGGGTACCCCTTCTACGAACATCTGGCTGAGCTTGAGCCCGTGGATGGGCAGCCGGCGCAGGTAATTGAGTGCGCTGTAGCCTTCGCCGAAGTCGTCGATGGTCAGCAGCACGCCCATCTCGCGCAGCCGCGCGAAGGTCTGCAGGGTGTCAGGAGCATCCTCGATCAGCACCCGCTCGGTGAACTCCAGCTCCAGCGCGCTGCCGGGCAGGCCGTACTGGTCCAGCGCCTGGCGCACGTTGCGGGCCAGGTCCTCGCCGACGAACTGGCGGTAGGAGACGTTCACCGCCACCCGCACGATGCCCAGACCGGCGTCCTGCCACTGGCGCACCTGGCGGCAGGCTTCGTTGAGCACCCACAGCCCGATCCGCACGATGTCGCCGGTGCTCTCGGCATGGCCGATGAAGATGTCCGGGCGCAGCTCGCCCAGCTGCGAGTTGCGCCAGCGGATCAGCGCTTCGGCGGCCACCAGCTGGCCGGTATGCAGGTTCACCTGCGGCTGGTAGACCAGGTGGAACTCGTCATCGTCCAACGCGCGGTGCAGGCGGCTTTCGATCTGCAGGCGGTCGTGCTGGCGCTGCGCCAGTTCCGGGGAAAACACCTGCCAGCCGTTGCGGGTGCGCCGCTTGCAGTCGTACATGGCGATGTCCGCATTCTGGATCAGCTGCTGCGGGCGCAGGCCGTCCTGCGGCGCGCGGGCGATGCCGATGCTGGTGGTCACCGCGAATTCGTCGCTGCCGAAGCGGAACGGGGTGGCGAAGGCGCGGGTGATCGCTTCAGCGAGGCGTTCGGGCTGGTCGTGCTGGTCGCGGGTGTCGCAGACCACCAGGAACTCGTCGCCGCCAAACCGGGCCAGCAGGCCTTCGGTACCGATCGCGGTGGAAATGCGGCGGGTGGCATCGATCAGCAGTTCGTCGCCGGCGTTGTGGCCCAGCAGGTCGTTGACGGTCTTGAAGCGGTCGAGGTCGATGTACAGCACGCCAACCCGGCAATGGGTGGGGCTGCCCATGCGCGTGGCCAGGTCGGTCAGCACCGCATCGCGGTTCATGATGCCGGTGAGCGGGTCGGTACGTGCCTGGATGCGCAGGGTTTCCTCGGCATGCTTGCGCGAGGTGATGTCCTGCACGGTGCCGGCGATGCGCGCGGCGTTGACGTCGCCGGCCTCGGCCTCGCCGATCATGCGCACCCAGAACGAATGACCATCGCTGCGCTGCCCCTGCAGTTCCAGCTCGAACGGCACCTGCCGGTCGATCACGTCCAGCAGGGCCTGCTGCAGCTGCGCGCGGTCGTCCAGGCGCAGGCAGTCCATCAGGTGCGACATGTCCTGCAGCGGCAGCTCCTGGCCGAGGATGCGCGCCGCTTCATCGGTGAGGTAAAGGCGCTGCAGGCCGCGGTCCCACTCCCAGCCGCCGATGTGCGCCAGCGACTGGGCGCGGTCGAACAGGGTGTTGTTGCGCTTGAGTTCGGTGATGTCGCTGAACAGCGCGAACACATGGTCGGGGATGTCGCGCCCGTTGCCGTATACCGGCACGTTGGTGGTGGAAATCCAGATCATGCGTCCGCGCGGCCGGTGGTAGAGGCCCACGATGGTGCTGCGGATGATGCGTCCGCGGTTCAAGGCTTCGCTGGCCGGCCACTGCTCGCGGGTAAGCGGGTGCCCGTGCTCGTCCACGCTGATCCAGTCGTCCGGGGTCAGCATGGCGGCCAGGCTGCCGCCATTGCCCTGCGTGCCCAGGATGCGGTGCGCAGCCGGATTGGCTGAGATCACATGCAGGTCGCGGTCGAACAGGATCACGCCCTTGTCGATCGATTCCATCAGCAGCCGGTAACGTGATTCGGCCTGCCAGCGGCTGCTCAGGTCGCGCGCCACCGCCACGATGCAGTGCTCGCCCTGGTGCTCGAAGCCGGCAGAATGCACTTCCACCGGGAAGCGGCTGCCGTCACCACGCATGTTGGTGACTTCGATGACGTAGGTTTCGCCCCGGCGCAGCGCGTCCCAGACCGGATCGAGGTGGTCGCTGGGCAGGTCCGGGTTGAGCAGCTCGATCGGCTGGCCGATGATGTCTTCGCGGCTGCGCCCGTAGGCACGCACGCCGGCCTTGTTGAGGTCCAGCACCACCCCCGATTCACTGAGGATGCTGACCGGGTCGGGCACCGCGTCGAACAGCGCGGCGTAGCGGCGCAGCGCCAGCTGGCGCTCGTCCATGGCCTCCTGCAGGGCCTGCTGCACATCCCGCAGCAGGACATGCACGTCTTCGCCCGGCGGCTGCGCCAGCGCCTGCTCCAGCGCCGCGAGCGCATGCACGTGCCCGGTGAGGTGGTCACCGACCGCAGCATCCGTGCGCGGGCGGCGTCGGCTCATGTCGCGGCCAGGGCCCTGCCGGCCTTGCTGCCGGTCTCGCGGCCGAGCCGTGCGGCCAGCCAGCGGCCGGTGGCGGCCAGCGCCGGCAGATCGATGCCGGTACGCATGCCGATGCCGTGCAGCAGGTACACCACGTCTTCGCTGGCCACGTTGCCGCTGGCACCCTTGGCATACGGACAGCCGCCAGCGCCGGATACGGCTGAATCGACCACGCGCACGCCTTCGTCCAGGCACGCATCGATGTTGGCCAGCGCCTGGCCGTAGGTATCGTGGAAATGCACCGCCAGGGCGGGCATCGGCACTTCGCTGGCGACCGCGCGCAGCATGGCGCGGGCCTTGCGCGGGGTGCCGACGCCAATGGTGTCGCCGAGCGAGATTTCGTAACACCCCATGTCGTGCAGCGCGCGCGCGACCCGCACCACTTCGCTGACGGCGACCTCGCCCTGGTAGGGGCAGCCGAGCACGGTGGACACATAGCCGCGCACGTTCACCCCATCGGTGCGGGCGCGTTCGAGGATCGGCGCGAACCGCGCCAGCGATTCATCGATGCCGGCATTGGTGTTGGTGCGGTTGAAGGTTTCCGAGGCGGCGGTGAACACCGCCACTTCCTCCACGCCAACCGCGCGGGCACGGTCGTAGCCCTGCTCGTTGGGCACCAGCACCGGGTAGGCGATACCGGGACGGCGTTCGATGCCGGCATAGACCTCGGCGGCGTCGGCCAGCTGCGGTACCCAGCGCGGGCTGACGAAACTGGTGGCTTCGATGGTGCGCAGGCCGGTCAGCGAGAGCTGGCGGATCAGCTCGATCTTGTCGGCGGTGGCCACCGGCTGGGCTTCGTTCTGCAGTCCGTCGCGCGGACCGACTTCGACGATGCGGACGAAGTCATCCATGACGGCAGGCCGGGCAGGCGGAAGGCAAACGGAACTCAAGTGCGATCACGGAACATCCTGGAAGAAAGTAACGGCGCAGTTCCCTGGCGGGCCATGACAGGGAGATACGCGGGATGGGAAACAAAGCGGCCAGTGGCCACCCTCAATCCTGGCTGACCCAATGCGGCGGCCGCTTGTCCAGGAACGCCCCCAGCCCCTCCTGGCCCTCGGCCGACACCCGCAGGCGGGCGATCAGGGCGGCGTTATCGCGGTCCAGCGCATCGCGGTCATGGCCGCCAGCAACCCGGCGGACCAGTTGCTTGGCGGACGCCGCGGCGATCGGCCCGGCCTTGTCCAGCAGGCCGAGCTGGCGCTGTACGGCTTCGTCGATGCGTTCAGGTTCGACCAGCTGGTGCACCAGCCCGATCCGCAGCGCGGTCTCGGCGTCGAAGTGCTCGCCGGTGGTGAACCAGCGGCGGGCCTGGCGCGGCCCGATCGCATCGATCACATAGGGCGAGATGACGGCCGGGAGCAGGCCCAGCCGGCTTTCGGTGAGGCCGAAGCGGGCACTGGTGCTGGCGATGGCGATGTCGCAGCAGGCCACCAGGCCGACCCCGCCGCCAAACGCGGCGCCGTGGACGCGCGCGATGGTCGGCTTGGGCAGTTCGTCCAGGGTCCGCATCAGCCGGGCCAGCGCCAGCGAGTCCTGGCGGTTGTCTTCCTCGCTGGCGGCGGCCATGCCCCGCATCCACTGCATGTCCGCGCCCGCGGAGAACGAGGCACCGGTGGCCGCCAGCACCACCGCGCGCACCTCCGGGTCGCGTCCGGCCGCGTCCAGCGCCGCGGTGAGCGCGGCGATCAGGCCGGCATCGAAGGCGTTGTGCAGGGTGGGGCGGTCCAGCCACAGGGTCAGCACCGCAGCGCTGCGTTCGATCCGTAAAGCGTCACTCATCTCGGGGCCTGCGCCTGCTTCATACATGTATGGATCATAGCGGGCCACGCCGGCCGGGCCATGACGCGGCGCGGCGATGCTAGAATTGATAACCATTCTTATCGACCAGAAGGCGACCTGTGACGTTGTCCGATCTGCCGCTGCACGCCTCCGCCCTGGTGGAGTCGGTGCGCGAACTTCATGCAAACGACGCCATCGCCCGCCGGCTCCAGGAGCTGGGATTCGTGAAGGGAGAAGATGTGCGCCTGGTAGCCCGGGGTCCCATCGGCGGCGAGCCGCTGCTGGTGCAGGTCGGGTTCACCCGCTTCGCGCTGCGCCTGGCCGAGGCGGCGCGTATCGAGGTCAGCGCCCAGGCCCCGGGAGCGGCCACATGAACGCTGCCGCGACCCTGCGCGTTGCCCTGGTCGGCAACCCGAACAGCGGCAAGACCGCGCTGTTCAACCAGCTCACCGGCAGCCGCCAGAAGGTGGCCAATTACACCGGCGTCACCGTCGAGCGCAAGGAAGGCCGCATGCGCGCGCCGTCCGGGCGTGAATTCGCCGTGCTTGACCTGCCGGGCGCCTACAGCCTGCAGCCGGCCAGCCTGGACGAAGCGATCACCCGCGACCTGTGCCGGGGCTTCTATCCGGGTGAGGCCGCCCCGGACGTGCTGCTGTGCGTGATCGACGCGACCAACCTGCGCCTGCACCTGCGCTTCGCGCTGGAACTGCGCGAGCTGGGCAAGCCGATGATCGTGGCGCTGAACATGGTGGACGCGGCCGAGCGCCGCGGCATCCGCATCGATGTGCCGGCGCTGGAGCGCGCGCTGGGCGTGCCGGTTGTGGAAACCGTGGCGGTGCGCCGCAATGGCGCGCAGGCGCTGGTCGAGCGGCTGGACGCGATGGTGCCGCACCTGGATGCCCCGGTCCCGGCAGCGACCGCCGGGGAGGACTACCACGTGCAGGTGCGCGGCATCCTCGCCGCCGCGGTGAACATGCCGACCCGCACCGCGAAGGTCGACGACGCGCTGGACCGCTGGCTGCTGCACCCGGTGTTCGGGCTGCTGACCCTGGCGGTGGTGATGTTCCTGATCTTCCAGGCGGTGTATGCCTGGGCCACACCGGTGATGGACCTCATCGACGCCGGCACCGCCGCGCTCGGCGAATGGGTGGGAGGCACGCTGCCGGCCGGCCCGCTGAACAGCCTGCTTACCGACGGCATCATCGCCGGCGTGGGCGGGGTGGTGATCTTCCTGCCGCAGATCCTGATCCTGTTCGCCTTCATCCTGGCGCTGGAAGAGTCCGGCTACCTGCCGCGCGCGGCGTTCCTGCTCGACCGCATGATGGCCGCGGCCGGACTGTCCGGGCGCTCGTTCATCCCGCTGCTGTCCAGCTTCGCCTGCGCGGTACCGGGCATCATGTCCACGCGCAGCATCCAGGACCCGCGCGACCGCCTCGCCACCATCCTGGTGGCGCCGCTGATGACCTGTTCGGCGCGCTTGCCGGTGTACGCGCTGCTGATCGGTGCGTTCATCCCGCAGAAGACCGTGTGGGGCGTGTTCAACCAGCAGGGCCTGGTGCTGTTCGGGCTGTACGCGGCCGGCATCGTCAGTGCGCTGGCGATGTCCTGGACCATGAAGAAGTGGCGCCGCGACAAGAGCGAGCATCCGCTGATGCTGGAGCTGCCGTCCTACCGCCTGCCGCACCCGCGGGACCTGGCGGTCGGCCTGTACGAACGCGGCATGATCTTCCTCAAGCGGGTCGGCGGCATCATCCTGGCGCTGACCATCCTGCTGTGGTTCCTGCTGTCTTTCCCCGGCGCGCCCGCCGACGCGACGATGCCGGCCATCGACTACAGCTTTGCCGGCCGGATCGGGCATGCCATGGCGGTGTTCTTCGCCCCGCTGGGCTTCAACTGGCAGATCTGCATCGCGCTGATTCCGGGCCTGGCCGCACGTGAAGTGGCGGTGGCCTCGCTGGCTACCGTGTACGCACTGTCGGCCGCCGATGACGACGCGGCCAGCCAGGCGCTGACCCCGCTGATCAGCGACGGCTGGTCGCTGGCGACCGCGTTGTCCCTGCTGGTCTGGTACATCTACGCGCCGATGTGCATTTCCACCCTGGCCACGATCAAGCGCGAAACCAACTCGTGGAAGCAGATGGGCTTCGCCACCTTCTATCTGTTCGCCGCCGCCTACATCGCCTCGCTGGTCACCTACCAGGTGACCGTGGCGCTGGGAGGCGGCTGATGGACGCCGGCCTGCTGCTGCAGTACGCCGTGATCGCGCTGGCCGTGCTGGTCAGTGCGTGGGTGGTACTGAAGAAGCAGTTTCCCGGCACCGTGCGGCGGCTGCGCGGGGCGATCGCGCTGGCGTTGCTGAAGCCGCAGCGGCCGGCGTGGCTGCAGCGGGCAGGGCGCTGGATCGCCCCGCCTGCCAGCAGCGGCAGCGCGGCCTGCGGCGGATGCGACACCTGCGGACCGAGCGCACCCACGCCCGGGCGCAAGCGCTGAGCCACCTGTCGCGTTGAGCCCGGCCGTGGTGCCGGGACTCTGGCAAGGTGGGGTTCTGGAGGTTCCGCGCCGCATGCGGAGTCCGTGCCCATGGAGATGTGATGAAGGTTGATTCCTGCCCGCCGGCGCTCGCTGGCCCGGCCCCGGATGTGCTGTCGCACGACCGCAAGCGGTCGCTGACGCCGACTCCGGTCGATATCCGCAACGGCGAGGCGACGCCGAAGATGGCGCGCATCGAGACCTGGGAAAAAGGCCGCTCCGACGCCGAGGTGCAGGTCATCGAACGGCTGCAGGAGCTGCTGCACGGTCGGGCGCGGTTCGCGACGCTGCTGCCCGTGGCCTGTCGCAGCGAGACCCTGGTCTCTGCCCTGAATCCCGCCACCCGCGCGCTGCTGGCCGACCTGCGGTCCGGCAAGTCGCTCGGACCGCAGCAGTACGAAGCGATCAGCGCCGGGTTCCGCGGGGCGATGCAGCGGAGTGGTCTGTTCGAACCCGTAGGGTGAACGGCGCCACGCGCTGCCCGAGTGTGTTCAGGCAGGCCAGCGCGACTTCCAGGTAACGGCCACTTTCGCCATGCTGGAAGGCGCACGCCGCCGGGCGCTGCACCCTGGTGGTTCGCCACATGCCAAAGCGCTCTACCGGCGGCAGCGCATCCAGTTCCGCCCACCGCGCGGCCCTGGCGACCTGGATCAGCTGGCCGAGCTGGCGGTCGCGCTCCTGCCGCTCGCTGCGGGTTGTGGGAACAACCAGCGCGGGTACGCGGCTCGCTTCGGCGCTGCGGTAGAACACGGTCTCCAGCAGCGCGCACAGCTCCTGGCGCGCGTGCTGCCAGTGGCCATGCGCTGGCATGCCCTGGGCGAGGTCGGCAACACGTTCGCCGGCCCTGAACAACGCCCGTCGCAGCAGCGCCAAAAGGTCGCGGTCGTCCTGCCCGCGCGCGGATTCGGCGCAGCGCCGGAGTTCAGCAAAGGCGAACCGCGCCAGTTCGGGCGGCAACAGGCTTTGGCGACCGGTCTGTGCGTCCAGCTGGCGGGCCAGCGCCAGCAGGCCGACGATGGGCGGGGGTTGGTTGCCGGCCGGCCGGGCAAGGTACAGCGCCACCGCATGCGGGTGGCCGCTGATCGCCTGCGCATGCAGGTCCATGATGTCGGCGGTCAGCTGCCCATGCACGCGCGCGTCGATGGTGGTCGGCGGCTGTGCCTGCGGCGCCGTCGTCGGCGCGACCGCGGCCGGGTAGCGCAGCCGCACCGAATGCTCGCCGTCGACGCTGACCGTGCCGTTCGCGGAGCAGCGGGCGCGCAGGGTTACGCGGTATGCCGAATCGGGGTCCAGGATGCGTCGCTCGGGTAGCGCGTCCAGGCCGGCAGTGCGCGGCAGCGCGGCACCGAGCGGGCGGTCGTGGTGCACCACAAGCACGGCACGGGCGTCGTCCGGCGCCGTCGCGTCGATGGCCAGGTGGAAGCGGGTGTCGGCGCGGGGCGCGTCAGGGCGGCCGCCATCGTCACCGCGCAGCAGGGTGCCGTCCGGATGCAGGACGTTGCCGAAGAAGATGCAGGCTTCCAGCGGGGCCAGCATGCCCTGGTGGAGCTCCCGTACCAGCCGCTGCTGGACCGGCGGCAGCGGCTGCGTCGCGCGCTGGAAGGCCTGCAGCGACGCCTGCGGCACGCCGTCGAGGGTGTACGGATTGCGCGCCAGGTCCAGTCCGAACTGATGCCAGGGATCGGCGCCGGCTCCGTCCTGCGCCATCGAGGCGGTCAAGGCGGACGCCGTGGCGGCGCAGACGGCGGCCGGGAGCGCGCGGCGTCGCTCGCGCTCGCCCAGTCGCGCCATGGCGTCGGCAATGTCGCCCACGGTCGAGACG
>NZ_CAUQPH010000108.1:0-12977 GCF_963519925.1 uncultured Stenotrophomonas sp.
GCCCACAGCGCCGACCCCAGGCCGCCCTCGCGGGCCAACGCGGCCGCCACCCCGCCCTGCGCGGTTTCCGCCAGCAGGCGCAGCGCGCGGTACAGGCTGGACTTGCCGCTGCCGTTGTCGCCGGTCACCAGGTTCAGGCGGCCCATCGGCACGACCAGGTCGTGCAGCGAGCGGTAACGCGAAATGGCCAGGGTCTGCAGCATGCGCGGGCCTGCATGGGGAACGAGCCCTCAGCATGCCAAACATCGGTCGCACCCGATGCGAATGCGGCGCCGCCCGGCGCTACGGGGCGGTTTCAACCCGGTTGCGGCCGTTGCCCTTGGCCCGGTACAGCGCCGCATCGGCCCGCGCCAGGGTCTGCTCGACGGTGTCGCCGGGGGCGTGCGCGGCCACGCCGATGCTGACCGTCACCGGGAACCCCAGCGGCAGGTCGGCCACCGCCATGCGCAGGAACTCGCACTGCAGTTCGGCGGTGCGCAGGTCGGTGTCGGGCATCAGCACCACGAACTCCTCGCCCCCATACCGGGCCGCCAGCCCACGCCCGGCGAACTGGGCGCGCAGCAGCACGCCCAGTTCGGCCAGCACCCGGTCGCCGGTGGCATGACCGTTGAAGTCGTTGATGTGCTTGAAGTGGTCGATGTCGACCAGGGCCAGGGCGGTGGGCCGTGGCTGTCCCTGGGCATCCAGCAGCGAGGCGTCCAGCGCCACCGACATCGCGCGCCGGTTGGGCAGCCCGGTCAGCACGTCGGTGCGGCTCTGTTCCGCCAGGTCGGCGTTCTGCGCCAGCAGCACATCGTGGTATTCGTTGAGCAGCTTCTCGTAATCGTCGCGCTCCACCATGTGGTTCTGGATGTCCAGCGCGAACCGGCGCAGCTCCATCACCAGCATCACCTGCCGCGACAGCGCCGCCAGCGCCTCGGTCTGCTGCGCATCCAAGCGGTGCGGCTGCGGATCGAACACGCACAGCGTGCCCAGCGGCAGCCCGTCGGTGCTGACCAGCGGCGCACCCGCATAGAAACGTACCTTCGGGTCCCCGGTCACGATGGGGTTGTCGTGGAAGCGCGCGTCACCGCGCGCATCCTCGACCACCATCACCTCTTCCGGGTGCAGGATCGCGTGCCCGCACATCGACTCCGAACGCGGCAGCTCCTGCGCCTGCGTGCCCTGGATCGACTTGAACCACTGCCGCTCCGCATCGATCAGCGTCACCGCCGCCATGGACGCACCGCACACCGCCTTGGCGATGGTGACCAGATCCTCGAAGGACTTCTCCTTCTCCGAATCCAGGATCCGGTAACGGTACAGCGCCGCCAGGCGCACGGCTTCATTGGCGGGCTTCTCGGGCTTGATCATCGAGCGGTCGAATCCGGGAGGTAGTCGCAGTCTAGCCGGATCAACTGGCCAAGGGTTACCCGCCCATGGAGGTCACCAGTCCAGCTGTTTCGGCAGCAGGCCCTTCAGTTCGGCGTCGGTCAGGTTGCGCCACTGGCCCGGCTTGAGCGCGCCCAGCTTGATGTTGTCGATGCGGACCCGGCGCAGCTGGGTGACGCGGTATTCGAACGCGGCGGCCATCAGGCGGATCTGCCGGTTGAGACCCTGCTGCAGCACGATCCGGAATCCGAACTTGGCGATGCGCGAAGTCCGGCACGGCAGCGTGGTTTCGTTGTGGATGCGCACGCCCCGGGCCATGCCGCGCAGGAATTCGTCGGTGACCGGCTTGTTCACCGCCACCATGTATTCCTTCTGGTGGTTGTTCTCGGCGCGCAAGATCTGGTTGACGATGTCGCCGTTGCTGGTCATCAGGATCAGGCCTTCGGAATCCTTGTCCAGGCGGCCGATCGGGAAGATGCGCTGCTCATGGCCGACGAAATCGACGATGTTGCCCTTGACCGCGCTTTCGGTGGTGCAGGTGATCCCGACCGGCTTGTTCAGCGCGATGTAGACGTGGCGGCGACCGCCGGGCTTGCGTGCTTCGCGCGCGCGCAGCGGCTGGCCGTCGACCAGCACCACGTCGCCCTCGCCTACCGCCGCACCGGTGCCGGCGACCTGGCCGTTGACGGTGACGCGGCGTTCGCCGAGCAGGCGGTCGGCTTCGCGCCGGGAACAGAAGCCGGTTTCGGCGATGAATTTGTTGAGTCGGGTTGTCATCGCGCCATTATCCGGCAAAACCCGGGGCGCGGCGGCTTCAGGCGATCAACGGGTCGTCGGGTCGCAGCGGTTGTTCACCGTCGCAGACCTGGTTGCGGCCGGCGCGCTTGGCCCCGTACATGGCATGGTCGGCGCGCCGCAGCAGCCCGGCCAGGTCGTCACGCCCCGGGCGCAGCACGGCCAGGCCGATGCTCACGGTCACGGCCAGGCCGGCAATCCCCAGCGGGGCGGCGACCCCGGCCATCTGCAGGCGCACGTTTTCCAGCCGCGCCAGCGCCGCGCCATGCGAAGCCCCCGGCAACAGCACCAGGAACTCCTCGCCGCCCATCCGGATCACGTCGTCCTGCACCCGCACCGCGCCGCGCAGGCCGCGCGCCACCGCCACCAGCACCTGGTCGCCGACGTCATGCCCGAAGCGGTCGTTGATGTCCTTGAACAGATCGATATCCAGGAAGCCGATCGCCAGCGCCTGCTGCTCGGCGTTGGCCCGCGCCAGGTGCCGGGTCAGCAGGTGCAGGCCGTGGCGGCGGTTGGGCAGCCCGGTCAGCGCATCGGTATCGGCCAGCTGGCGCATTTCATCGCGCTGCTGGCGCAGCCGGCCCAGGCGCAGGTTGAGCGCGTAGGCCGCCATCATCAGCAGCCAGGTTGCCGCCAGCTGCAGCGCCTCGATCCGGTAGGAGATCAGCCAGTGCGCCTGCATCGCGTCGGCGATGATCAGGACCCACCAGGGCGCCAGCGCCAGCAGCCCGGACAGCGCGTACCCGTCCCCCTTCAGCAACGCCCACAGGCCTACCCCCAGGCAGACCGCACAGCCCAGCACGAAGACCAGTTCCAGCCCTGCCGCCATCCAGAGCAGGCCGGTCACGCCCATCCACGGCACGCAGGCCGCTACCAGCACCAGGCCCCACAGCACCGCCCGCTGGCCGTTGCGCGAGCCCGGCCACAGCCGCGCACCGCCGTTGAGCCGCCACAGGATGGGCAGCAGCAACGCCAGGGCGACGGTGGTCAATGCGACCAGCCACCAGGTGGCGCGGCCGTGCACCGGCAGCCAGGGCTCGGGATACCCGCTCAGCCCGCCCAGCACCGCCTGCCACAGCACGAACACCGCGCAGATGGCGACGTAGTACAGGAAGGTGCGGTCGCGGGCGCTGGCAAAGCCCATCAAGGCCGACAGCGCCAGCGCGATCGCCACCGCGATGCAGGCCGCGCGCACCAGCAGGCGCGCGGTATCGTTCTGCTGTACCGGGCTGGGCGCGCCCAGCCGGACCGTGGGAATCCAGCGCGATTTCAGCGGCGACGCCCACGACACCACGATCGGCTCGCGTTCGCCGGCCGGCGGCACCACCACCATGCCCACGCCGGCGCGGAAGCGCGAATCGCGGGTACGCGCGTCGTGCATGTTGCCGCAGATCTGGCGGTCGCCATGGCTGATGCGGACCTCGCCGGTAAGCACACCAAACACATCCACCGCCTGCGGCGCACCCGACCAGCCTCCGGCGGGTGCGGGGATCGACAGGATGTCCTGGTGCTGGGCCAGCACCTCCGGCGGGCACGGCCGTTGCGGGGTCTGGTCGGCGGTGGCGGCGCCCAGCAGCAGCACGTCGCGCCCGACCTGGGCGGTACCGGCCAGCGCGGCGGCCGACAGCAACAGGCAAAGCAGGCCCAGCAGCCAGCCGATGCCCGTTCGAATCTCCCCCGACCTGCGGTCGCTACGCCTCACCCCATCACCCTGTTGCCCTGCTTCGCCACGCACCCTGCGCCGCGTCCCCGGGGGCATTATCGCAAGAAGCCCGGCCGCGCGCGTGGCCGCTCAGGACGACCGACCCGATGCAGTCGGCGCTTCCCGCCACAGCGAGGGCTGGGTCAGCTTTTCCAGTGGCATCGGGCGTTCGATCGCATAGCCCTGCAGGCCTTCCACGCCCAGCGCCTGCAGCTGCCGCGCGACCTCTTCCGATTCCACCCATTCGGCGACCACGCTCATGTGCAGCTCGCGGCCGATCTCCGTGATCGCGCGCACCGTGGCGCGGCTGACCGGATCGACGTCCATGTCGCGCACGAAGATGCCGTCGATCTTGAGCATGTCGGCGGGCAACTGGCGCAGGTAGCCGAACGAGGACAGCCCCGAACCGAAATCGTCCAGCGCCACCCGGCAGCCGCGCGCCTTCACCGCCTCGACGAAACTGCGGGCCTGGTCCAGGTTGCTGATGGCGGCGGTTTCGGTGATTTCGAAGCACAGCTTGCGTGCCAGCCCGCGGTTGCGTTCCAGCAGGTCGCAGACGAAGGCCAGGAAGCTCGGCTCGGCGATCGACTGCGCGGAGACGTTGACATTGCACAGGCCCAGCCGCTGCACGTGCGCCGGGCACAGCTGCAGGTGCCGGAACAGCAGCCCGAGCACGTGCCGGTCCAGCGCCATGCCCATGCCGTAGCGTTCCACCGCCGGCATGAAATCGCCCGGCCCGTGCAGCTGGCCGTCGGCCCCGCGCATGCGCACCAGTACCTCGTAATGCAGGAAACCGGGGTCGCCCACCTGCTCGATCCGCTGCGCGTACAGCAGCATGCGGTTCTCGGCGATCGCGTTGGACACCTCGGCCAGCCGTTCGGCCTCGAGCAGGCGCTCCTCCAGCGCCATGCGGTTCTCGTTGAAGCAGTGCACGCGGTTGCGCCCGGCCTGCTTGGCGGCATAGCAGGCGCTGTCGGCCGCGCTCATCAGCCAGTTCACATCGGCCACCTCGGCGTCGATCTCGACCACGCCGATGCTGCAGCTGACCTTGGGCGTACCGTCGTCGCGCTGGAAACCGGCCTGGCCCAGGTTGCGCGCGATCCGCTGCAACACCTGCTTGGCCTCCTCCTGGCGGGCGCCGTGCAGGAACAGCGCGAATTCGTCCCCGCCCATCCGCCCGACCCAGTCGCCCTCGCGCACCGCCCCTTCCAGGTAGTCGGCGAAGCCACGCAGCAGCTGGTCGCCCGCGGCGTGCCCGAGGCCATCGTTGACCAGCTTGAAGTAATCCAGGTCCAGGTAGCACAGGCTGTGCGTGCCGCCCTTGCCCCGCACGTCGAGCAGGGCCTGGTCCAGGCGGCGTTCGATCTCGCGCCGGTTGATCAGGCCGGTGAGCGGGTCGTGGCTGGCATGGTGTTCCACCTCGCGCGCGAGTGCGTGGTTCTGCGACACGTCTTCGATGATCGCGAACACGGTCAGCTCGCGGCCGGGGCTGCGTACCAGGGTGCCACTCCAGCGGCCCCACAGCAGCGTGCCGTCGGCGCGCAGGAAACGCAGCTCGCCCGGGCGCAGCTGGCGCGGCCAGTCGATGTCGCCGGCCTCGTCCAGCACCAGCTCGCCGTCCACCAACAGATCCGGCAGCTCCATGCCCAGCAGTACGTCGCGGCGGTAGCCGAGGATGTCGGCCACCGCCTGGTTGGCTTCGACGATGCCACCGGCGTGTTCGAGCTTCAGCATGCCCACCGTGGCCTGGTAGAACGCGGCACGGAAGCGGCTCTCCTGCTCGATCAGGTCATGCCGCACCCGTCGTGCCAGCAGCACCGCCACCAGCGTGATCAGCAGCACCGACAACCCCGCCACCACCAGCGTGGCGATGCGCACGATTGCCGCAGTGTTGAGCAGCGCCAGCGAAAAGGCGCGGGCCTGGGCCTGCAGGCTGCGGTCCAGCGCCTGCAGCTGCGCCAGCAGGGCAGCGCGCAGCGTCGGGTCGGGGCTGCCGTCGGCTTTATTCGCCTCGGCGGTGCGCGCGATCTCCTGCAGCTGCGCCAGGCCGCGATCGGTCTGCCGCCAGACCTGCATGGCATCCTTGAAGTAGCCCAGATGGCCCAGGTAGCGGAACGACAGGATCAGCCGGTTGATGTCGCCCGGCGCGTTGCCGCCCTGCAGGAACCCGCGGCGGGCCCGGGCCAGGTCGACCGGGGTCTGCTCCAGCGCCTGGCGTGCATCGAGGTCGCCCAGCGGCACCTGCAGCGCCGCGCGCGCTTCGGCCAGCGCTGCCGGATTGCCCGAGGTGATGTAACGCTCCAGCGCGAACGACGCATGCTGCTGGCTGCGCGACCAGTGACTCTGGCCCACGATCCACGCGGTGGACGCGGCCTGCAGCTCCTGGACGAGCGCCGACAGCCCGACCAAACCGATCGCCGTGCCGGTGAGAAGCACGAAGCGCAGGGTCAATCCCCGCGTCACATGCGGTACCGGGTTGCTGCCCTTGTCCCTGCTGACTGCCGGCATTCGATCCCTCCAGCGCCCTGTCCACAGCATAGCGCCCCGCACCCGCAGGCTAGAGGGCAGGATGTTGATGCGGCGCGAAGTTCCCGTGTTCGCGGGTCAGGTTGCTGAAACGACAACGCCAGCCCGAAGGCTGGCGTTGTGGGTCGGAGGTGCGGACGATCAGCCGTTGCGCGGACCGCGCGGCTTGAAGCCGTCGCGGCGCGGCGGGCGATCGTTGCCGCCCGGGCCGCCCGGCCCGCCACGGTGGCCACCCGGACCGCCGCGGTGACCGCCCGGGCCACCCGGCTTGCCGCCGAACTTCGGCTTGAACGCCGGGCGCGGCGACGGGGTCAGGTCTTCACCCGGCTGCACCTTGCGCATCTGGAGCTGCTGGCCCGACACCCAGACCTTCTTCAGGTGGCTGAGCAGGTCGTCGGGCATCTCCGCCGGCAGGTCCAGCACGGAGAAGTCGTCATGGATGTCGATGCGGCCGATGAAGCGGCTTTCCAGCCCGGCTTCGTTGGCGATCGCGCCGACGATGTTGCCCGGCTTCACCCCGTGCACGTGGCCCACTTCGATGCGGAAGGTTTCCATGCCCTGCTCGGCGGGACCGCGCGGCGCGATGTCGCGGCGCGGAGCGCGCTCGAAGCCACCGTCGCTGTTGCCGAAATCGCGTTCCGGGCGCGGACCGCGGTCATCCTCGCGGCGCGGGCCACGCTCGAAGCGCGGCTCGAAACGGGCCGGACGCTCGCCACGATCATTGCGATCGTTGCTGCGCGGGGCACGTTCTTCACGCGCGCCGCGCACCGGCGGGGTCAGCAGGAACGGCGCATCGCCCTGCAGCAGCTTGGCCAGCGCGGCGGCGATGTCGATCGCCGGCACGTTCTTCTCGCCTTCCAGGCGCTGCAGCAGGTCGCGGTAGAACTCGGTGCCACCGGCATCGAGCGCATCGCTGACCCGGCTCATGAACTTGGTGATGCGGGTGTCGTTGACCGCGTCCACCGACGGCAGCTGCATTTCCTCGATCGGCTGCCGGGTGGCGCGCTCGATCGCGCGCAGCATGCCCTTCTCGCGCGGGGTGGCGAACAGGATCGCGTCGCCGGTGCGGCCGGCACGACCGGTACGGCCGATGCGGTGCACGTAGCTTTCGGTGTCGTACGGGATGTCGTAGTTCAGCACGTGGCTGATGCGCTCCACGTCCAGGCCACGCGCGGCCACGTCGGTGGCGACCAGGATGTCCAGCTTGCCTTCCTTCAGCATGCCGATGGTGCGCTCACGCTGCGCCTGCTGCATGTCGCCGTTGATCGCGGCGGCAGCCAGGCCACGCGCCTGCAGCTTCTCGGCCAGCTCTTCGGTCGCCGCCTTGGTGCGCGAGAAGATGATCATCGCGTCGAACGGTTCCACTTCCAGGATGCGGGTCAGCGCATCCAGCTTGTGCATGCCGCTCACCCACCAGTAGCGCTGGCGGATGTTGGCCGAGGTGGTGGTCTTGGCCGCGATGGTCACTTCGGCCGGGTTCTTCAGGTAGGTCTGCGCGATGCGACGGATCTGCGGCGGCATGGTCGCCGAGAACAGTGCGACCTGGCGGGTTTCCGGCAGCTTCTTGAGCACGGCTTCGACGTCGTCGATGAAGCCCATGCGCAGCATTTCATCGGCTTCGTCGAGCACCAGCGTCTTCAGCTCGGACAGATCCAGGGTGCCGCGGTCCAGGTGGTCGATCACGCGGCCGGGGGTACCCACCACCACGTGCACGCCACGGCGCAGGGCCGACAGCTGCTGGCCATAGGGCTGGCCGCCGTACACCGGCAGCACGCGGAAGCCGGGGATCTTGGACGAATAGGTCTGGAAGGCCTCGGCGACCTGGATGGCCAGTTCGCGGGTCGGCGCCAGCACCAGCACCTGCGGCTTGGCCTGGTTGAAGTCCAGGTTGGACAGCACCGGCAGGGCGAACGCAGCGGTCTTGCCGGTACCGGTCTGGGCCTGGCCGAGCACGTCGCGGCCTTCCAGCATCGCCGGAATGGTGGCGGCCTGGATCGGCGACGGGGTTTCATAGCCGACGGCGGCTACGGCCTGCATCACAGCGTCGGACAGGCCGAGGTCTGCGAACAGCAGCGGCGCGGAAGATTCTTGGGACATGGGGAACTCCGAAGCACTACCCCTATGCGTGGCAGTGCGATAAAAAAAGGGGATGGTCCGCGCTTTGGGCGCCCTTTCTTATCGCGTGCCCTGGCGCTGCTCGGTCGGAGGAGAATTCACTCGCTCAGGGCGCGATGATACCGCATGGATCCTGAACAACGTGTACAGATTCGGGCGTGGATGCCGTTCGGCGGCAGGCTGGCGCACAATACGCGGCCACTTCCGGCCCGGTCCCGTCCGCGCCCCTTCAAGGATACCCGCTCCATGCAGACCCTCGAATTCGAACTCGACCGCGACTACGTCGAGCTCAAGCAGCTGCTCAAGCTGGCCGACCTGGTCACCAGCGGCGGCGAGGCCAAGACCGTGATCGGCGATGGCCAGGTGCTGGTCGACGGCGAGGTCGAGCTGCGCAAGGCCTGCAAGATCCGCGCGGGCCAGCAGGTCCAGTTCGGCGACACGGTCATCCACATCATCGCCGATTCCGCCGCTCCCTGAGCCTCGTGGCGCCTCACCGCTGGGTCAGATGTGCGGCGATCAGCTGCCGGAACGGCGTAACCCCTTGTGCCACGCGCAGCCCGGCCCGGCGCAGCAGGCGCGCGGGCAGGCGGTCGTCCGTGTACAGCGTGGCGATCGCATTGGTAGCCTCATACAGCGGCCGCGACGCCAGCCGGTGCCCGCGCTCATAACCTGCCAGGCCGCCCGGCGCGGCGATGTCGGCGCCCCGCTCCGCCGCCCGCCGCACCACGGCAGCCAGGCGCTGCTGGCTCTGCAGGCCAAGGTTGAAGCCATGCGCGGTGACCGGGTGCATGCCCACCGCCGCGTCACCAATCAGAGCGCAGCGCTCGCCGACGAAGGCGTTGGCGTACACCCCCACCAGCGGGTAGGCGATGGCGCGCGCCACCGGGGTCATTGCCCCCAGCCGATGCTCGAAGAACGCGCTGACGCGCTCGCCGAAGCGCACCGGATCCTGCGCCAGCAGCGCCTCCACCTGGCGCGGCGGCAGGGTGATCACCGCCGAGGCCTGGTTGCCGTTGAGCGGCAGCAGGGCCAGGGTGCGCCCATGGCCGAACCACTCCCATGCGGTGTGCTGGTGCGGCACCTCCACCTGCATGCGGCACACCAGCATCGATTTGCCGAAATCGTGCATGCGCGCGCCGATCCCGAGCATGCGCCGGGTCGAGGAAAAACGGCTGTCCGCCGCCACCACCAGCCGTGCCTGCAGCCGACGACCGTCAGCCAGGGTCACCTCGCTGTGCAGCGGGCCCGGCACGATGGCGCGCACGCTGCACTGGTCCAGGATCTCAAGGCCCGCCTGGCCCTGCACGCTGTCCCATGCCGCGCGCCGGATCAGGTGGTTGGGTACCAGCCAGCCGAGGTCGCCGCCCGCCTCCCGTCCCGCGGCAAAGGTCAGCGCGAACGGCGAGCTGCCGTCCAGCACCTTCGCATCGCGCAACGGCGAGATCTCCCGCGCATCCAGCCGCGCCCACAGCCCCAGCCGCTCCAGGATCTTCCGCGAGGCATGGGTGAGCGCGATTTCGCGTCCGTCGAAGGCCGCTTCGGCCAGTGCCGCGCGCGGCTGCTGCTCGACCACCGCCACGCGCAGGCCGCTGCCGGCCAGCGCGCGCACGAAACACAGCCCGGCCGGCCCGGCCCCGACCACGACCACATCCACCGACGTGGCGGCAATCTGTGTCGCGTCTGCTTCGATCCCGTGCGTGTGCGGCATGTTCCGTTCCCGATGTTGGTCCACGCTCGAGCCTAACGGCGCCCGGCGCGGACCACCTTGATCTGGATCAGACGCGTCGGCAGCGGTTCACGCCAGCCCGTGCAGCAGGCGCCACAGCAGCAGCACGATGCCCACCATCGACACCACCCAGACCAGGCTGCGGACGTAGGGAATGCCCGCGGCGTACAACGGCACGTAGACCACGCGTGCCCAGAAGTACAGCTGCACCGCCAGCGCCGTGCTGCCATCCTGGCGCTGGGTCAGCACGACCGCCAGCACGGCGGCGGCGAAAAAAGGAAACGTTTCAAGGAAGTTGGCCTGCGCGCGCAGCAGGCGCGCAGCGAGCGGTCCCGGCGGCGGCGGCGTGCCATCGCGCGCCGATGCATTCCAGGCCGTCCCGCGCTCGCGGGTGACCGCGGCGGCGGCGAGCATCACCTGGACCAGGCCCAGCACGATCGCCCAGCCCAGCATCTTGATTTCGATACCCATGTGCTGCTCCTTCTTGTGGGGTCAGGGCGCGGCGGCGCGCACGCTGTAGCCGGCCAGGCGCCAGACCCTGTCTTCGTCCAGGCGGAACGAGACCAGCTCGCGCACCGGCTGAGCGCTGTTGGCGAAACGGGTGGGGAAGCTGACGTTGATGTACAGGCCTTCCGGCACCGTGGCGCCGGGGGCGTATTTGACCCGGGTGACCGCCGGCTGGCCGCGCGACTGCAGCGCACCGAGGCGTTTGCGGTCGGCGTCGAGCTGGGCCACGAACGCCTGCTCGGTCACCGAGCGGCGGGCAATGGCCGATGCGCCCTTCCAGGCTTCGGCCGCACGCTGGGTGTCGACCAGCTGCGCGACCTTCAGGCCGGCGGCGGCCATTTCGGCGTCCTGCTTCTGCACCTGCGCTTGCTGCTGCGGGGTCAGCGCGGGTCGTGCTGGTGCGGCCGGTGCGCTGGGGGCCGGACGTGCCGGTGCCGGTGCAGGCGTCGCCGGCGGCGGAGTCTGGGCCAGGGCAACGGCGGGAAGCAACAGCGACAGCAGCAGCGGAACGCGCATCGGGACACCGTTAGCGGCAGAGGACTGCAGGCCAGTGTACGGGAACCCCGTGAGCGGTCCGTCAGTTGCGTTCGGCCGCCTCCGGCGGCGGCTGGTCGGCGTCGCTGGCGGTGCGCTCGGCGACCGCGTCGCGGGGTTTGTCGCTCGGCGGCAGCAGGATCGACACATCGATCTCCGACAACGGGCTTTCATCCGGGCAGGTCGCGTCCGGGAAGCCGAACCGTTGCTTGAGGGTCTGCCCGCAGCGGGTGATCGCCTCCAGCTCGCTGCCCTCGCGCTTGCACTCCTGGTCGAACGCGACCAGGAATGCGTCCTTGCGCCGCACGAAATCATCGCCGCACTTGCGCATCTGCTTGATCCGCTCCAGGTCGTCCTGCACCGCATTGGTGCCGTCCAGCCCGAACTGGCGCAGCTCGTCGCTGCTGAGCAGGCGCAGGCTGCGGTTGGGCACGGTCATCATCAAGTCGGCCACGCCCACCGCCACCCCGTTGCGCTGCAGGTAGTCCTTGACGTTGTCGTACACCTCGTGGAGCTCGCGGTTGAGCTCGGCGCGCGAGGTGGCCTTGGAGCTGATCCGCATCATGCGGTGGATGCCGACCTTGCCCGACACCAGGCGGTTGTCGCCAGCCGCGAGCACGAACACGCAGGCGCTGTGGCAGACCGAGCCTTCGCGCACCCAGATGGTCCAGTTCGTCTCGCCGATGCGGTCTCCGGCCACGATCGCTGCTTCCACCTGGCCGCCGCTGGAATCCAGGTCGAGGATGCGCCGCGATACGTGCTGGGCGTCGGCCACCAAGGCGACCCGGGCCACCAGTTCGGCGAAACCGGGATTGATCTTGCCCGAGTAGCGCACGCGCAGCAGGCCGCGTTCAACGCACGGCCCGATCGCCGCTTCCAGGTGCGCGCGGTCGAGCCCTTCCAGCGGCATGCCGTCGCCGGCGGCGTCGGCGTACTCGGTGTCGCAGCTGATCCAGGCCTTGCCGTTATCCAGCGCCACCTCGGGCCAGCCCTGCTCGCCCCGCCGCAGCGGCGGGGGCGGCGCGGGCGGCGCATCGGCGGCGTTGATCGATACCATGTGGTCGCCGTCGGCTGTCTGTGCCCGCACCGCTTTGTCCGCCGCAGTGACGTTGCCGGGATTTTCCAGCTGGCTGCAGGCCACCATGGCCAGGCACGACAGCAACAACCCGCAGGACTTGAGCAGCTTGGACACCCGGCTTCCAGACAGAGGCGTGCCGAAAACGGCACATGAAGGCACAGTCTAGTGCGCGCGGCCGCCGGCGCGACAACCTGTCCTGAACCGCGCGGGCGGCGGCCTGCATAGCTGTCCGAAAATGGCGAGCCTGCCCTCGGCCAGGCGCATAGACTGGGCCCCATGGACACCGCCCTGCCCCTGGACTACGCCGCCTGCGAAAGCGCCCGCCTGGCCCGCGATGCGCGTTTTGACGGGGTGTTCTTCACCGCCGTGCGCAGCACCGGCATCTACTGCCGGCCGGTGTGCCCGGCGCCCGCGCCGAAGCCGTCCAACGTGGACTACTACCCCACCGCCGCCGCGGCCGCCGCAGCCGGCTTCCGCCCCTGCCTGCGCTGCCGCCCCGAGCTGGCCCCGGACGCGCAGGACGCGCTCAGCAACGAGACGCTGCAGCGCGCCCTGGCGTTGATCAACGATGGCTACCTGCAGGACGCGGCGGTCGGCACGCTGGCCGCGCGGCTGGGACTGAG
>NZ_CAUQPH010000109.1:0-12614 GCF_963519925.1 uncultured Stenotrophomonas sp.
GGAAGCCCCCGCGGCGCAGGGCGCCGGCGGTGCGCAGCGCGGCCGGCGCGTCCAGCCCGTGGGCGTGGGCCAGCAGGTACTCGGCCGATCCATCTGCAACCGCACCCAGGCGTCCATCTGCATCGCGCTGGACCGCGCAATGCCGGGGCAGGTCGAGCAGGGCCCGGCACTCGGCGAGTTGCTGCAGGGTGTCGGGGGACGGGGTTTCCTGGCGCAGGTCGCCGGCTTCCAGCGAGTCGGTCGAGCCCAGGTCGGGCAGCAGGTCCTCCTGGTCGTCCAGCCGCGAATGCAGCGACAGGCCCGAGCCGGCCCTCGGCAGCCGGTTGTGGATGATCGACAGGCTGCCCGCGAACGGGTGTACATCGGGCAGCGACCGGCACTTTCCCGGTGCGCCTGCGCGCGTGGAAAAGGGGCCGACAAACAGGGACGGGCTGCTGGAACTGCGGGACATGACAAGCATGGGGGCTGGCCTGGGCGGGGGATGCTAGAAACTAGGCAAGCGTCGCCGCGCCCGCAGGATGCAATCGCGACAAGGCCACGCACGGGTCAGCTGACGTTGTCGAAGTTGCCCCTTGTGCACGCTTGCCCGCACCCGCTAGCCTGCGTGCATGACTACGTCCCCGCTTCGCATTCTCATCCACGGCGCGTCCGGCCGCATGGGCCAGGCCCTGCTGCGGCTGGCGGCAGAGCGCGACGACCTGCAGGTCGTCGCCGCCATCACCCGCCGTTCGCCGGCCCAGCGCGTGGTCGAAGGCGTGCCGCATTTCGCCGCCAGCGAACTGCACGGCGCACCGCCGTTCGACGTCGCCATCGACTTCAGCCTGCCGGAGGGATTCGACCCGGTGCTGGCCCTGTGCGTGGAGCGTGGGGCAGGGCTGGTGTCCGGTACTACCGGGATCAGCGAAACCCAGCGCCAGGCGCTGATCCAGGCCGCCGGCCGGATCCCGCTGGTGTGGGCGTCCAACTTCTCGCTGGGCGTGGCCGTGCTCGACGAGCTGGTCGAGCGCGCGGCCGCCGCATTGGCCGGTTGGGACTGCGACATCGTCGAATCGCACCACGTGCACAAGCAGGACGCGCCGTCGGGAACCGCGCTGACCCTGGGCGCTGCGGCGCAGAAGGGCGGCGCGCAGCCGCATTACGCCAGCCTGCGGGCCGGGGACATCGTCGGCGAGCACCTGGTCCAGTTCACCGGCCTGGGCGAGCGCATCGAGCTGACCCACCGCGCCACCAACCGCGACATCTTCGCCCGCGGCGCGCTGTTTGCCGCCGTTCAGCTGAATGGACGCCCGGCAGGGAGTTATCGGGTACGGGATCTGCTGGCGGGGAAAGACAGCTGAACGAGGCAGGGGATGGCGGGACACGCGTGGCGTGTCGCTACGCCGCCTTGAACCTGCCGTGTAGGGACACGCCATGCGTGTCCACGCAGTCCGACGCCCTCCGGCGCTGAATACGCGTTGCCACTGGCGCCCGGGTGACCTTCCCATTACAATTCCCGCTCGCCGAATCACGACAGCCGGACCGGTCCCGCACCGCAGTCCGCGCTTTTTTGCAACCGCTTTTCCGTGAAGCGTGGCGTGACTTCGGCGACCCCCTCGGTAGCCAAAGTGAGATTCCCGTGACCCAAGCCGCAATCCTCGTCCTCGAAGACGGCACCGTATTCGAGGGCGAATCCGTAGGCGCGCCCGGCCTGTCCGTCGGTGAAGTGGTGTTCAACACCGCCATGACCGGTTACCAGGAAGTGCTGACTGATCCCTCCTACGCACGGCAGATGGTCACGCTGACCTACCCGCATATCGGCAACACCGGCATGACCGACCAGGACGACGAGGCCCGCAAGGTGTGGTCGGCCGGCCTGATCGTGCGCGACGTGCCGCGCCGTCCCAGCAACTGGCGCAGCCAGGTGTCGCTGCAGGACTGGCTGCTGCAGCGTGGCGTGGTCGCCATTTCCGGGATCGACACCCGCAAGCTCACCCGCATCCTGCGCGAACGCGGCGCGCAGAACGGCGCCCTGATGGCCGGCGACGACCTCAACGTGGACGTGGCGCTGGAAGCAGCGCGCAAGTTCCCGGGCCTGAAGGGCATGGACCTGGCCAAGGTGACCAGCACCGAAAAGGCATACAGCTGGAACGAGGGCCAGCTCGACCTGGATTCGAACACGTTCGTCAGCGCCGCCCCGCAGTACAAGGTGGTGGCCTATGACTTCGGCGCCAAGCTGAACATCCTGCGCATGCTCGCCGAGCGCGGCTGCGACATCACCGTGGTGCCGGCGCAGACCCCGGCCGCCGAGGTGCTGGCGATGAATCCGGACGGCGTGTTCCTGTCCAACGGCCCGGGTGACCCGGAGCCGTGCGACTACGCCATCGAGGCGATCAAGGTGTTCCTGGACAAGCAGCTGCCGGTGTTCGGCATCTGCCTCGGCCACCAGCTGCTGGCGCTGGCCTCCGGTGCCAAGACGGTCAAGATGGGCCATGGCCACCACGGCGCCAACCACCCGGTGCAGGACCTGGACGACGGCCGGGTGATGATCACCTCGCAGAACCACGGCTTCGCGGTGGACGAAGCGACCCTGCCGGCCACCCTGCGCGTGACCCACCGTTCGCTGTTCGACGGCACCAACCAGGGCATCGCGCGCACCGACGTGCCGGCGTTCTCGTTCCAGGGTCACCCGGAAGCTTCGCCGGGCCCGCACGATGTCAGCCCGCTGTTCGACCGTTTCATTGCCCTGATGGCGCAGGCCAAGGCCTGACCGGCGGCAGCGCGACGGATCGCGTGCACCTGCACTGCCGCTGCCCTGGGCGCGGCGCTGCAGCCCTGAAGTTTCCTGATCGACAGCGTGCGATCACCCCCGACACGCTGTACAGACCTAGAGAAGACAATGCCAAAGCGCACTGACCTTAAGACCATCCTCATCATCGGCGCGGGCCCGATCGTCATCGGCCAGGCCTGCGAGTTCGACTACTCCGGCGCCCAGGCCTGCAAGGCCCTGCGCGACGAGGGCTACCGCGTGGTGCTGGTCAACAGCAACCCGGCCACCATCATGACCGACCCGGAAATGGCCGACGCGGTCTACATCGAGCCGATCAACTGGCAGACGGTCGAAAAGATCATCGCCAAGGAGAAGCCCGACGCGCTGCTGCCGACCATGGGCGGCCAGACCGCGCTGAACTGCGCGCTGGACCTGGCCGACCACGGCGTGCTGGAGAAGTACAATGTCGAGCTGATCGGCGCCAAGCGCGACGCGATCCGCATGGCCGAAGACCGCGAGCTGTTCCGCGTGGCCATGGGCGAGATCGGCCTGGAGTGCCCGACCGCCGCGGTCGCGCACACCCTTGAAGAAGCCATCGAGATCCAGACCCGCGTCGGCTACCCGACCATCATCCGCCCCAGCTTCACCCTGGGCGGCAGCGGTGGCGGCATCGCCTACAACCGCGAAGAGCTGGTCGATATCGTGACCCGCGGCCTGGAACTGTCGCCGACCACCGAAGTGCTGGTGGAAGAATCGGTGCTGGGCTGGAAGGAATTCGAAATGGAGGTGGTGCGCGACACCGCCGACAACTGCATCATCGTCTGCTCGATCGAGAACCTGGACCCGATGGGCGTGCACACCGGTGACTCGATCACCGTGGCCCCGGCGCAGACCCTGACCGACAAGGAATACCAGCGCCTGCGCGATGCCTCCATCGCCGTGCTGCGCAAGATCGGCGTGGATACCGGCGGTTCGAACGTGCAGTTCGGCATCAGCCCGACCACCGGTCGCGTGGTGGTGATCGAAATGAACCCGCGCGTGTCGCGTTCGTCGGCGCTGGCTTCCAAGGCCACCGGCTTCCCGATCGCCAAGGTCGCCGCCAAGCTGGCGGTGGGTTACACCCTGGACGAACTGAAGAACGAAATCACCGGCGGCCTGACCCCGGCGTCGTTCGAGCCGTCGATCGATTACGTCGTCACCAAGATCCCGCGCTTCGCCTTCGAGAAGTTCCCGGCCGCCGACGCGCGCCTGACCACCCAGATGAAGTCGGTGGGCGAGGTGATGGCGATGGGCCGCACCTTCCAGGAATCGCTGCAGAAGGCCCTGCGTGGCCTGGAAACCGGCAAGATCGGCCTCGACCCGACCGGCCTGGACCTGGCCAGCGAAGACGACATCACCACCCTGAAGCGCGAACTCAAGGCCCCGGGCCCGGAGCGCCTGTTCTTCGTGGGTGATGCGTTCCGCGCCGGCTTCAGCGTGGAAGAAGTGTTCGCGCTGTCGCATATCGACCCGTGGTTCCTGGACCAGATCGAAGAGATCATCCAGGCCGAAACCCAGGTGGCTGCCGAAGGCATCGACGCACTCGACGCCGCGCGCCTGCGCAAGCTCAAGCGCGCCGGTTTCTCCGATGCGCGCCTGGCCGAACTAACCGGCACCAACGAAGCGGCGGTACGTGCGCTGCGCCGTGCGCACAAGGTGCGCCCGGTGTACAAGCGCGTGGACTCCTGCGCGGCCGAATTCGGTGCCAGCACCGCCTACCTGTATTCGACCTACGAGGACGAATGCGAAGCCGCGCCGAGCAACCGCGACAAGATCATGATCCTGGGCGGTGGTCCGAACCGCATCGGCCAGGGCATCGAATTCGACTACTGCTGCGTGCATGCCGCGCTGGCGCTGCGCGATGATGGCTTCGAAACCATCATGGTCAACTGCAACCCGGAAACCGTGTCGACCGACTACGACACCTCCGACCGCCTGTACTTCGAGCCGCTGACGCTGGAAGACGTGCTGGAAATCGTCGAGCTGGAACAGCCCAAGGGCGTGATCGTGCAGTACGGCGGCCAGACCCCGCTGAAGCTGGCGCGCGCGCTGGAAGCCAACGGTGTGCCGGTGATCGGCACCTCGCCGGACTCCATCGACCTGGCCGAAGACCGCGAGCGCTTCCAGCAGCTGGTCGACAAGCTGGGCCTGAAGCAGCCGCCGAACCGGATTGCCCGCAACGACCAGGAAGCGCTGCTGCTGGCCCGCGAGATCGGCTACCCGCTGGTGGTGCGTCCGAGCTACGTGCTTGGTGGCCGCGCGATGGAAATCGTCTACGGCGAAGCCGACCTGGCGCGTTACGTGCGCGACGCGGTCAAGGTCTCCAACGATTCGCCGGTGCTGCTGGACCGCTTCCTCGACAACGCGGTGGAAGTGGACGTGGACATCATTGCCGACAAGGACGGCAACGTGCTGATCGGCGGCGTGATGGAACACATCGAGGAAGCCGGCGTGCATTCGGGCGATTCGTCCTGCTCGCTGCCGCCGTACTCGCTGTCGGCCGAAACCCAGGCCGAGCTGCGCCGCCAGGTGGTGGAGCTGGCCAAGGCCCTGAACGTGGTCGGGCTGATGAACACCCAGTTCGCGATCCAGGCCGGCGACAACGGCGAGGACATCGTGTACCTGCTGGAAGTGAACCCGCGTGCTTCGCGCACCGTGCCGTTCGTGTCCAAGGCCACCGGCATGCCGCTGGCCAAGATCGCCGCGCGCTGCATGGCCGGCAAGACCCTGGCCGAGCAGGGCGCGACCAAGGAGATCGTGCCGGACTACTACTCGGTCAAGGAAGCGATCTTCCCGTTCGCCAAGTTCCAGGGCGTGGACCCGATCCTCGGGCCGGAAATGCGCTCCACCGGTGAAGTCATGGGCGTCGGCCGCAGCTTCAGCGCTGCGTTCGCACGTGCCCAGGAAGCCGGCGGGATCAAGGCGCCGCCGCTGGGCAAGGCCTTCGTGTCGGTCCGCGACCCGGACAAGAAGCGCGTGCTGCCGGTGGCGCAGGCGCTGCTGGAGCGTGGCTACTCGCTGGTGGCCACCCGTGGCACCGCCGCGTGGCTGCAGGAACATGGCATGAGCTGCGAGATCGTCAACAAGGTGGTGGAAGGCCGTCCGCACATCGTCGATTCGATCAAGAACGGCGACATCGTGTATATCGTCAACACCACCGAAGGTCGTGCGGCGATCAACGATTCCTTCTCGATCCGTCGTGAAGCGCTGCAGCACCGCGTGACCTACTCGACCACTATTGCCGGCGCCAAGGCGCTGGTGCAATCCCTGGAATTCCGCGGTACCGGCCCGGTCTGGTCGCTGCAGGAGCTGCACAAGGAGTTGAATGCATGAGAGCCCCGATCACGTTGAAGGGCGCACAGCGCCTGCGCGAGGAGCTGGACCATCTGAAGGGGGTCAAGCGTCCGAAGGTCATCGCTGCGATCGCCGAAGCGCGCGAGCACGGCGACCTGAAGGAAAACGCCGAATACCACGCCGCGCGCGAAGAGCAGGGCTTCATCGAAGGCCGCATCAAGCAGCTGGAAGGTGAGCTGTCGCATGCCGAGATCATCGACATCAGCAAGCTCAACGCCGGCAGCAAGGTCGTGTTCGGTGCCACCGTCGAGCTGGCCGACGTGGAAAGCGATGAAGAGAAGCGCTACCAGATCGTGGGCGACCTCGAGGCCGACATCAAACTCGGCCTGATCGCGATCTCCTCGCCGCTGGCGCGGGCGCTGATCGGCAAGCTGGAAGGCGATGCGGTCACCATCGACGCGCCGGCCGGCAAGCGCGACTACGAAATCGTCAGCGTCCAGTACCTGGACTGAGCCGACCATGGCCACGGCGACGTTGTTGCTGCCCGCGCGCAGCCGCTTCCCCGCGTCGCCGTTGCCGGATGACGTGGCCAGGGCGCTCGGCCGTGCCGAGCGCAGCCATGTCGATGCCGGCGAACGCGCCCAGCTGCAGCGGCATTTCCAGCTGCAACCGGCCGACTGGCCGGTCGCCGCGCTGACCCGGCAGCTCGACGTGGGCGATGCCCACGACGGTGTGTGGCTGCGGGCCGACCCGGCCAACGTGGTGCCGGACATGCACGGCGCGCGGATGATGGGTCATGGCGACACATTGCGACTGGAAGCGGAGGATGTGGCGGCCCTGCTGCCGGCCCTGCAGCCGCTGTTCGCCGGGTATGGATTCAGCCTGGATGCGCCGACGCCGTCGCGCTGGTACCTGCGCCTGCCGCCGGGCACCACGCTGCCGGCCTTCGCCGCTCCCGACGACGTGTTGGGCGATGACCTGTTCGCCTACCTGCCTGAAGGCGATGCCGGGCGCCGTTGGCGCGCGTTGCTGACCGAGGCGCAGGTGGTGTTGCACCAGCATCCCTGGAACGCCCAGCGCGTGGCCGCCGGCAAGCGTGCGGTGAATTCGCTGTGGTTCTGGGGCGGCGGCGAGCTGCCCGGGGCGGTGCGTACCGCGCATGCCCAGGTCCGCAGCCGCGACGCGTTGCTGCAGGCGCTGGCCAAAGCAGCGGGCGTGCAGGCCGATGGCGACCAGCAGGTGGATGCCCTGGTCGACCTGCGCCAGCTGCGATCGCTGGAACAGCTGGGCAATGATGCGATCCGTCCGCTGCTGTCGGCATTGCAGCGCGGCGAACTACGCCGGCTGGTGCTCGACTTCGAGGATGGCGCCCGCTTCGAGCTGGACAAGGGCCAGCGCTGGCGGTTCTGGAAGAAGCCGGTTCAACTTCACGAGGGGTGATCGGTCGTTGGTACCGGGCAGCCACGCAGGGCGTGGCTCTACGCGCTCGGGGGCGCCTGTCATGTGGATTCACGGCGCGTATCATGGTCGCCATCGGCGTTTCCGCTGTTTATCGAGCCCGCTTTGACTTCTCCTGATGCGCTCCAGATCCAACGCCGTCCCGTAGCTGACCTTGGCCAGTGGCCCGGCGACATGTTGCCGTTGCTGCAGCGCCTGTACGCGGCGCGTGGTGTTGTCGATGCGGCACAGGCACAGCCGAAGCTGGCACAGCTGCATGCGCCGGAGCTGATGGGCAGCATGCAGGCCGCGGTGGACCTGCTGGCAGCGGCGATCACCGCCGGCACCCGCATCCTGGTGGTGGGCGACTTCGATTGCGACGGTGCCACCGCATGTGCGGTTGGTGTGCGCGGCCTGCGCATGCTCGGCGCGCGCGATGTGGTCCACGCCGTGCCCAACCGCATGCTGCACGGGTATGGGCTGTCGCCGTCCCTGGTCGCCGAGCTCGCACCGCTGCAGCCGGGCCTGCTGGTCACGGTGGACCATGGCATCGCCTGCCATGCCGGGGTGGCTGCGGCCAAGGCACTGGGCTGGCAGGTGCTGGTCACCGACCACCACCTGCCCGGCGAGCAGTTGCCGCCGGCCGATGCCATCGTCGATCCCAACATCAACGGCGACGCCTTCCCGAGCAAGGCGCTGGCCGGCGTCGGGGTCATCTTCTACGTGCTGATGGCGCTGCGTCGCCACCTGCGCGTGCAGGGTGCCTTTGCAGCGGGCACCGAACCCGACCTCCTTACCCTGCTGGATCTGGTCGCGGTAGGCACCGTCGCCGACCTGGTCGCGCTGGATGCCAACAACCGTGCGCTGGTCGCTGCCGGCCTGCGCCGCCTGCGTGCCGGGCAGGGCTGCGTCGGCCTGCAGGCGCTGATCGAGGCCAGCGGCCGTGACGCGGCCCGCCTGAGCGCCACCGACATCGGCTTCGCGCTGGGGCCACGCTTGAACGCGGCCGGACGCCTGGAGGACATGGCGCTGGGCATCGAGCTGCTGCTCACCGAGGACCGCAGCCAGGCCCGGGAGATCGCGCAGACGCTCGAACAGATCAACGCCGAGCGCCGCGCGGTGCAGCAGCTGATGACCGACGACGCCGAACTGGCGGTTGCAAAGGCCGTGCTGGGTGCCGAGGGTGAGCGCCCGATCGCGGCCTGCCTGTTCGACGCCGAATGGCACCCCGGCGTGGTCGGGCTGGTCGCCTCGAAAATGAAGGACCGCCTGCACCGGCCGGTGATCGCGTTCGCGCCGTCCGAACCGGGCAGCGACTCGCTGCGCGGCTCGGCGCGTTCCATTGCCGGCTTCCACATCCGTGATGCGCTGGCCCTGGTCAATGCGGCGCATCCCGGGCTGATCGACAAGTTCGGCGGCCATGCCATGGCCGCCGGGCTGAGCCTGCCGCATGCGCGGCTGCAGGATTTCCAGCAGGCATTCGTGGCCGTCGTGCGCGCGAGCATGGACCCGGCCGCGCTGCAGCAGCAGCTGCTGAGCGACGGCGAACTGGCCCCGGGCGAACTGGATTTCCGCCATGCCGAAGCATTGCGCCTGGCCGGCCCGTGGGGGCAGGGATTCCCCGAGCCGCTGTTCGACGGCCATTTCCAGGTGGCGCGCTGGCAGGTGCTGAAGGAAAAGCACCTCAAGCTGAGCCTGCGCGTGCCGGGCCGCGCCGAACCGATCAACGCCATCCATTTCAGCGGCTGGCGCGGTACCGCGCCGGCCAACACCGTGCACATCGCCTACCGCCTTGTCAGCGATGACTACCGCGGCAACGGCGCGATCCAGCTGATCGTCGAGCACTGCGCCGACGCGTGATTGGGAAGCCACCTGCTGCGGTGGCAATCCACGAAACGTAGTGTTGCTTCATTATCCGACACGTTGGGTCCGGACGGAGTGGCCAAGGCACTACCGGTTGCTGCATAGGTTGTTCAACGCCGCACAGGCGACATCGGCCGTGTTTCCGTTCTGAACCGGTGATCGCCTCAAGGCGCGTCCTTGACCTCGCTTACCAGAGTCGGCATCTGCCACGCGCCGCCGGCGGCGACCAGGCGGCAGAGGCCCGAGCTGGCTTCTGCGGTCTTGACGAAGCGCGTGCCGTTCCAGACCCAGCTTGCGGTATACCAGCAGTCGCCAAGACCGCGACCCTTGTGCGCCTGTTCGATGCTGCGCACATCGCCGTCCGCCGCAGACGCGGTAACCAGCGTCGGGTGGTATGGGGCATGGTCGTTGACCACCCAGTAGCCGTCACCGGTGTTGTAGGCCGCGCGCCAGCAGTTCTGCGACACCAGCAGCTTGTTCGCGCTGAGGCGCTGTACGGTGATCTGCTGCGGGCCCTCGTCGGCGAACATGCTGTCGTCAGGATGAAGTGCGGCACAGTCGTCGGCGGAAGTTGCAGCGGCCAGCGCTGCACGCAAGGCAGTCGACGTGGCCAGGGCTGCATCGGCGGGACGCGTGGGTGTCGCCTTGACCACGGTGACCACCGGTACCGGAAGCGCCGGCAGCACCGTGGCTTCAGCCCGCGTGCCTTTGCGCACCAGTGCGCCGGGCGTGCCGAGTCGGCCCTGGAACTCGTCCATCTTGAGCAGCACCGCTGAGGCGCCGCGATCGGACACCGTCCAGCGCCGCCCATCTTCGGCGATCAGCACGATGCGGCTGATGCGGGTAAGCGAGGCGAGCAGGGTACTCACCTGGGCCTCGGACAAGGTGGCGGTACCGGCATCCGCGTCGTACTGCAGCGGCGCCGGCGTGGCGTCGTTGATCTGCAGCTGCAGCTGCTTCGGGAGGGTAGTTTCCTCGTACTGGCCGAGCATGAGCTCGGCGCTCACGCGCTGCCCGGGGCCGCCGGGCCGGGTGAGCAGGATCGACACCGGTTCGCTGTCGCCATCGTCGCGCTGGTAGCCCGCCGCGCGGCAGGTGCGGGTGTTGTCGCAGGCCAGGGTCCAGTCCTCGTGGCCGAATTCGAGACCGGAGGGGATGGCCTCGGCGGGAGCGGCATGTACCGCCGGCAGCACGACGACAAGCAGGAGGAGAGAGAGCGACCGGCGCATGCGGAGTCCTTGCAGGGCAACGTTCCTTGGGGCTGGGATCGTGGACTGCCCGGCGGTTCCTGTCCATGACCCTGGCAGGCGGCTGGAACACGCAACCCCGTTTGCCGCGCTGATGCGTTCAACCTGTCGTCATCGGATCGGGAGCGGGACATGGACAACGTGCTGCGCGGTATCAGCTTGGGGTTGCTGCTATGGGTTGGCGGGGGCATGGGCATCCAGCTGGCGGCCGCGCAGCGCGCGGCCGAGCCTGTACTCAAGGTTGCCGGTGCCGAACAGCCGGTGGTGCTGGAGCAGGCGCGGATCGACAGCCATGTGGCCGCCGGCCTGGGCGAGACGCGGATTGAACTGGTATTCCGCAACCCGAACCGGCGCGAGCTGGAAGGCGCGCTGGAGTTTCCGCTGGCCGAGGGCCAGCAGGTGACGGCGTTCGCGCTGGACATCGACGGGAGCCTGCGCGATGCGGTCCCGGTTCCCAAGGCGCAGGGGCGTCAGGTATTTGAAGCGATCGAGCGACGCCAGGTCGACCCGGGGCTGCTCGAACAGACCGTCGGCAACCAGTTCCGCCTGCGCATCTATCCGATTCCGGCACGCGGCACCCGCCGCGTGGCGCTGACCGTGCGCGAGGCATTGCCGGTGGGCGCACACGGCCTGCGCTGGACGCTGCCGCTGCAGTTCGCGCGCAACGCACAGGCGGTGCAGCTGCGGCTGGACGCGGTGGGCACCGGCGTGCCGACTGCGACGGGCAGGGGACCGGTGGCGCTGGCACTGCGTGAAGGGGCCTGGCGGGCAGTGTGGGCCGGGCCTGGCGAATCGCTGCCGGCACAGCTGGGCTGGACCCTGCCGCTGCCACGCGGAGTGGATGCGCTGCGTGGCCACTTCGGTGGCGAGCAATACCTGATGGTGCAGGTCCCGGTGCCGGTGCAGACCCGCGAACGCCCGCTGCCGCGACGGGTGGGCCTGCTCTGGGACGCCTCGGGATCCGCGCGCTCGCGCGATGCCGCCGCCGAGCTGGCGGTGCTGGCGCGCTACTTCAGCGCGATCGGCAATGGCGAGGTGCAGCTGACCGTACTGCGCGACCGCGCCGAGCCGACGCGGCGCTTCGCGATCCGCAATGGCGACTGGAGCGCGCTGCGCCAGTACCTGTCCGCGCTGCCACAGGACGGCGCCAGCGCGCTCGGCGCTTGGACCGCACAGCCCGACATCGACGAATACCTGCTGGTCAGCGATGGGCTGGCCAACTATGGCAAGCGCACGCGGCCCGTGCTGCGCAGCGGGCAACGCCTGTACGCGCTGAGCAGTGCCGGTGCGCGCACCGACACGGACCGCCTTCGCGACTGGACGCGGGCAGGGCATGGTCAGCTGCTGGTGCTGGCCGGTGCCGGCGAGGCTGCGGCCACCGCCGCGCAGCTGCTGCGCGAAGATGCCGCTGATGTCGTGGTCCAGGGCGAAGGGCTGACCGACCTGCACGTGGATGACGCGCGCGCGGGGCAGGGCTGGGTGCGGGTGTTGGCGCGGGTGCAGCGTGCGGATGCGCTGCTGCGCCTGCAGGTGACGACCGCCGATGGCGCGGGTCGAACCGTGACAGTGCCGGTGGCCGATGCGCGCGACACCGGGGGCGCGCTGGTCGCACATGCCTGGGCCGACGCGCAGCGCCGGCACCTGTCCGCAGACCCCGCCACGCATCGCGCGGCCCTGCAGGCGTTGGCGCTGCGCTTCGGGCTGGTCGGGCCAGACACCTCGCTGCTGGTGCTGGAAACCCTGGACGATTACCTGCGCTATGGCATCCGCCCGGCGCCACCCCTGCAGCAGGCGTACGACCGGCTGCATGCGGTCAAGGCCGGGGACGAGGCCGCCGCGCGCCGTGCGCGGCTGGACAACCTCGCTGCGCAATATGCCGAGCGCGACGCCTGGTGGAACCGGGCCTGGCCGAAGGGCGTGCCGCCGTCGGCCGCGCCGCTCAAGCAGCGCTCCGCGCCCATGCACGCCGCAGCACCGGCGCCGCCGTC
>NZ_CAUQPH010000110.1:0-12446 GCF_963519925.1 uncultured Stenotrophomonas sp.
GCGCTGCGCCTCCAGCCGCTGCGACTGCGGCCACAGCCGCCACGCCCAGCCCTCGGCCACGCGACCGGCACGTCCGGCGCGCTGGTCGGCCGAGGCCTGCGCGATGCTCACCACGTCCAACCGCGCAAAGCCGCTGTTGGGGTCGTAGCGCGGCTCCCGCGCCAGCCCGGCGTCGATCACCACCCGCACGCCGGGCAGGGTGACCGAGGACTCGGCCACGTTGGTGGCCAGCACCACCCGGCGTTTTCCCTCCGGGTCGGGCTGCAGCACGCGCGACTGCTGCTCCACCGGCAGCTCGCCGTGCAGCGGCAGCACCTGCACATCGGCCGGCAGCGCCTGCTCCAGTGCGGCCTGGGTACGGTTGATCTCGCGCTGGCCGGGCAGGAACACCAGGATGTCGCCGGGGTGCCCGGCCAGCGCCTGCTCCACCGCCCGCCGCGCCTGCGCCTCCAGCGATTCCTCGCGGCGCGCCGGAAAGTGGCTGATCGCCACCGGGAAACTGCGGCCTTCGCTGCTCAGTCGTGGCGCGTCCAGGAACTGCGCCAGCCGCTCGCCGTCCAGCGTGGCCGACATCACCACGATGCGCAGGTCCTCGCGCAGCTGCGCCTGCACGTCCAGCGCCAGCGCCAGGCCCAGGTCGGCGGAGAGGTGGCGTTCGTGGAACTCATCAAACAGCAGCGCGCCCACCCCTTCCAGCATGGGGTCGTCCTGCAGCATGCGGGTCAGGATGCCTTCGGTCACCACCTCCACCCGGGTCCGCGCGGACACCTTGTTTTCGAAGCGGATCCGGTAGCCGACCGTGTCACCGACCTCTTCGCCCAGCTGCCGCGCCATGAACTGCGCGGCGCTGCGTGCGGCCACGCGGCGCGGTTCCAGCATCAGGATCTTCCGGCCCTGCAGCCATGGCGCGTCCAGCAGCGCCAGCGGCACCTGGGTGGTCTTGCCGGCGCCGGGTGGCGCTTCCAGCACCAGCCGCGGATGCGTGGCCAGATGTGCGGCGATCTGCGGCAGCAGCGGGGAAATGGGGAAAATCGGCGTGCTCATGCGGCAAGGATACGGGCCACGGCCAGCCGCAGCGAGCGGCCGCGCGCGGGCGGCACGTTACAATGGACGGGTTAACCGTCCTGTAGCTGCCCCATGCACCTGATCGATATCGGCGCCAACCTCACCCACGACTCCTTCGACCGCGACCGCGACGCCGTGCTCGCGCGCGCGCGCGACGCCGGCGTGGTGCAGATGGTGCTGACCGGCGCCAGCCGCGAGCATTCGCCGCTGGCACTGGAACTGGCGCGCCAGCATCCCGGCTTCCTGTACGCCACCGCCGGCGTGCACCCGCACCACGCGATGGAATACACCGACGAATGCGACGCCGAAATGCGCGCGCTGCACGCGCATGCCGAAGTGGTGGCGGTGGGCGAGTGCGGGCTGGATTACTTCCGCGATTTCGCTCCGCGCCCGGCCCAGCACCGCGCCTTCGAGCGCCAGCTGCAGCTGGCCAGCGACGTGCGCGGCAGCGATGGCGAACGCAAGCCGCTGTTCCTGCACCAGCGCGACGCGCATGCCGACTTCATGGCGCAGATGAAGAACTTCGACGGCCGCATCGGCGCAGCCGTCGTGCATTGCTTCACCGGCGAGCGCCAGGAGCTGTTCGACTACCTGGACCAGGACTGGTACATCGGCATCACCGGCTGGCTCTGCGACGAGCGCCGTGGCGCCCACCTGCGCGAACTTGTGAAGCACATTCCGGCCGAGCGGTTGATGATTGAAACCGACGCCCCGTACCTGCTGCCGCGCTCGCTGAAGCCGATGCCGAAGGATCGCCGCAACGAACCGATGTACCTGAAGCACATCGTCGAAGAGCTGGCACGTGATCGAGGCGAAGACGTGGAAACCACGGCAGCAAATGCGACAGCGTCAACGCGGACGTTCTTCCGCCTTCCGGCCGCGGGATGACGGGCATGTCGCCTCGGTTCCGCGTCCCGGTCGCGGGATGACGGGTGCGTCGCCTTGGTCCCGCGTCCCGGTCGCGGAATGACGGACGTGTTGCCTTGGTAGGGTCGCATCCCGATCGACCGCCGATAACGGTGATCAACCCGATGGCGGCATGACCTGGAACGAAGGCGTCTCTCCGGCGGGCGCAATGCGTCAATGCACCGTTCAACGTTATCGGCGGTCGTCTGTCGACCGACCCTACCGCAGGGCGTCCTGCAGTCCTTCGCGGTACGTGTTGAACCTCGGTGCCCACGCCAACGCTTTGCGCGCCGCACTGCTGTCGATCCGCTTGCTGCTCGCATAGAAGCGCCGCAATGCGGGTGAAACCTCCGGCGCATCCCATGCCTGCGCTGCCGGCATCGGCCACCCACTCAACCCCGCTGCATAGGCCAGCACGTCCTGCGGCGGCGCCGGCTCGTCATCGGCCAGCAGATACAGTGCGTCGGGCGCGGAAAGCCGCATCGCCGCCACCACCGCGGTGGCCAGATCCTCCACATGCAGCCGGTTGAACACCAGGCCCGGCCGCAGCACATGCCGCGCACGACCTTCCGCCAGCTGCACCAGCGCATTGCGTCCGCGACCGTATATCCCCGGCAGGCGGAACACCGCCGACGCCACGTTGGTCTCATTCGCGAACGCCCGCCACTGCCGTTCCGCCAGCAGGCGCCGCCGGGCGGTGGCATCCACGGCATCGGCCGCAGAGGTCTCGTCGACCCAGCCACCTGCGCGGTCGGCATACACGGCGGTGGAGGAGAGGTACCCGACCCAGCGCAGTGCAGGGCTTGCGCGCAGCTCCTCCGCCAACAAGCGCAGCGCAGGATCACCGGCCTCATCCGGCGGCAGCGTACACAGCACCGCCTCCGCAGCACGGATCGCGTCCCGCAACGTAGTGCCGGGCTCTGCCCGGCAAAGCCCTTCACCGTCCCCGGGCGCAGCCGCCACCCACCGATCGCGAATCAACCCATCCTCCGGCGCTGCCCCGGGATCGCGCACCGTCCCACTGCACGCCACGCCGTGCGATTGCAGCAACCGGGCGATGTGCCGGCCGCTGTACCCCAATCCCAACACCAGCACGCGCGCCGGTAGCGCACCGCTCGTCACGCTCATTCCGCGCGCTGGCGCTGATAGGCCTGCAGGTGCGCGTACGCCACCGCCAGCAGCGGCGCTGTCTGGCCCGCCGCGCGCGCCCGCGCCAGCATGTCGCCGACGATCTGCTCGGCCTCCACCTGCTGGCCGGCTTCCAGATCGCGCAGCATCGACGCCTTCAGTGCCGATCCTTCCTGGGTGAGGGCGCCCAGCGCAATCGCGCGCGCCTTCTCCGGAATCGCCTCGCCCGCGGCTTCGGCCACCGCCAGGCATTCGTCGTACAGCCCGCGCACCACCACCGCACCATCATCGGTGGCCACGATCGTGCCCACATCGGCGCGCATCAGGCAGGTCGCCGCGGCCAGCGCGGTCAGGAACGTGTACTTGATCCACTGCTCCTGCCCGATCGCATCGCTGGCCACATGGTCCACCCCGGCCTGCACGCAGGCCGCTGCCAGGGCCAGCACGCGCGCACTGTTGCCGGGCGTATCGCGCTCGCCGAAGGTCAACTTGGCGGCGGGCGCCAGATGCAGCACCGCACCGTCATCGGCCTTGGTCGCACTGATGAAGCACAGCCCGCCCAGCACCGCATCGCGGCCGAAGCGAGCGTCCAGTGCCGCGTAGTGACGCAGCCCGTTGAGGATCGGCAGCACCGTCGTACGCGAGGACACCGCAGGTGCAATCGCCTCGATCGAGCTGTCCAGGTCGTAGGCCTTGCAGCTGAGGATCACCAGGTCGAACGGCTGCTCCGCCGCCAGCGCAGGCAGCGCATCGGCGGTGACGTGGGCTGCCGGGAAGGTTGCATCGCCCAACGGGCTGCGGATCACCAGCCCATCGCGATCCAGCTGCGCGGCGCGGGCAGGGCGGACCAGGAAGGCGACGTCCACGCCCGCCTGGGCCAGGCGGCCGCCGAAGTAACCGCCGGTGCCACCGGCGCCCAGGACGAGTATGCGCATGCTTTTCTCCATCTATCTCGAAGGCCGGCCAACGGCCGGCGCTACCGGGGCTGCTTCAGCTGCGCATGCCGACGCCACGCTTCAACAGCCACAGCGCCAGCGCGGTCAGTACCACCACGAAGCCGATCATCAGCGCATACGCCACCCACAGCGGCACGTCGCTGGTGCCCAGCAGGCCGTAGCGGAACGCGTTGACCATGTAGAAGATCGGGTTCGCGTGCGTGGCTGCTTCGGCCCACGTCGGCAGCAGCTTCACCGAATAGAACACGCCGCCCAGGTAGGTCAGCGGGGTCAGGATGAAGGTCGGCACGATCGCCACGTCATCGAACTTCTTGGCGTACACCGCATTGATGAACCCGGCCAGCGAGAAGATCGTCGCGCCCAGCAGCACCGTGGTCAGCGTCACCAGCGGGTGCGGAATGCGCACCGGGGTGAAGAACATGGCGATGATCAGCACGATGATGCCCACCATCAAGCCGCGCAGCACCGCACCGGCCACGTAGCCCCACAGGATCACCCAGTTCGGCATCGGGCTCACCAGCAGCTCTTCCACGTGGCGGCCGAACTTGGCGCCGAAGAACGACGAACTGATGTTGCCGTAGCTGTTCTGGATCACGCTCATCATCACCAGGCCGGGCACGATGAACTGCATGTAGCTGTAGCCGCCCATCTCGCCCACGCGCGAGCCGATCAGCCCGCCGAAGATCAGGAAGTACAGCGTCATCGTGATCGCCGGCGGCACCAGCGTCTGCCCCCAGATGCGCAGGATGCGCGCCACTTCGCGGCGCACGATCGTCATCAGCGCGATCCGGTTGCGTTGGCCGTCGGTCAGGACCGGGGTCGGGGTGCTGCTCATGCCGCATTCTCCTGGTTGCCGGTGAGGCGCACGAACAGCTCCTCCAGGCGGTTGCTCTTGGTCCGCATCGAACGCACCCGGATCCCGGCCGCGTTCAGCGCCGCGAACACCCGGTTGAGGTCCATCGCGCGCGGCATGTCCACGTCCAGCGTGTGCCCGTCGATGGCGGTGATGGTGGTGCCTTCGATCACCGGCAGCTGCGCCGGCAGCTCACCGTCGATGTCGAACAGGAAGCCCTCCACGTCCAGCTTGGCCAGCAGCTCGCGCATCGGCCCCTGGGTCACGATCTGGCCGTGGTTGATGATGGCCAGGTTCCGGCACAGGTGCTCGGCCTCTTCCAGGTAGTGCGTGGTCAGGATGATCGTGGTGCCGGCGGCGTTGATCTCCTTGAGCACCCGCCACATGTCGCGGCGGATCTCGATGTCCACGCCGGCGGTGGGCTCGTCCAGGATCAGCAGGCGCGGGCGGGTCATCATCGCCCGGGCGATCATCAGCCGGCGCTTCATGCCGCCGGACAGCGTGCGGCTCATCACCTGCGCCTTTTCCCACAGGTGGGCGCGCTTGAGCTCCTCTTCGGCCATCTTCTCGGCCTCCGGGCGGGCCACACCATAGAAGCCGGCGTAGTTGACCAGGATGTCGAAGGGCTTCTCGAACAGGTTGAAGTTGATCTCCTGGGGGACCAGGCCGATCAGGCGCATGGTGGCGCTGCGGTTGCGCACCAGGTCGCTGCCGAACACCTCGACCTGGCCCTCGCTCAGGTTCACCAGCGAGCTGATGATGCCGATCAGGGTGGACTTGCCGGCCCCGTTGGGGCCCAGCAGCGCGAAGAAATCGCCCGGGGCAACGTCCAGCGAAACCCCTTTGAGGGCCTGGGTGCCGTTGTCATAGGTCTTGCGGAGGTCGCGCACCCGCAGGGCGGGGGCGGTACTGGTCGCGGGGGAGGTCTGGGATGCCAAGCTCTTGCCTTCGCGCCCAAGGGTCGGCGCTGGATAGGGGCGGGGGAGCGGCTATTATAGGAGGCCCCGAGGGTTTGCCCCGGCTACACACTGTTTCCCAAATTCGTGCCTGTTCAATTCCCCCTCAAGCTGATCGACCGGCGCATGCTGGCCCCCACCGTCGGCCACTACCAGTTCCTGCGTGATGACGGCCAACCGCTGGATTTCCAGCCCGGACAGTTCATCCAGGTCCATTTCGAGTACGCCGACGGCACTGCCACCAAGCGCAGCTACTCCCTGGCTACCCTTCACGACCACGCCATGGCGCCCGGCGAAGCCGTTGATATTGCAGTTAGTTTCGTGCCCGGCGGGGCCGCCACCGCCCTGTTCGAGGGCCTGGACATCGGCGGCCACGTGACCGCCAGCGGCCCGTTCGGCCGGTTCTGCCTGATGCCGGGCGACCACAACGCCCGCTACCTGCTCATCGCCACCGGCACCGGGGTCACCCCGTACCGCTCCATGCTGCCGCTGCTGGCCACCGCCATGGCCGAGCGCGGGGTGGAAGTGGTGCTGCTGCAGGGCGCCCGCACCCCGGAAGAGCTGCTCTACAGCGACGACTTCTACGCCTTCGCCGCCGCCCACCCGGGCTTCCGTTACGTGCCGTGCCTGTCCCGCGAGCTGCCCGCCAACCCGCACCCGGACGTCCGCCACGGCTACGTGCAGCAGCACCTGGCCGAATTCGCCCCGAACCCGGCCACCGACATCGCCTACCTGTGCGGCAACCCGGACATGGTCGACGCGACCTTCGAGGCACTGAAGGAAGCAGGCCTGCCGACCCCGCAGGTGCGGCGCGAGAAGTACGTAAGCAGCAAATAAGCCGGCCGCCACGGACCCGAACTGCCCGGTCCCACAAGCGCCGGAACTGTGAAGGCCATCCTTTGCTGCGGGTAGTGGGCGCGTGTAAACTTTGCCCACGGATGTCCCGACCCGGTTAAAGGGGCATTGGCCGCCACGGAAGTGGTCCCACCAAGAGTG
The DNA here is from genome assembly GCF_963519925.1 of uncultured Stenotrophomonas sp. Lineage (NCBI taxonomy): Bacteria > Pseudomonadati > Pseudomonadota > Gammaproteobacteria > Lysobacterales > Lysobacteraceae > Stenotrophomonas > uncultured Stenotrophomonas sp. Next base: position 6,861 of record NZ_CAUQPH010000110.1, read on the forward strand.
GTTAAGAGAGTCCGGCCCGCTTCACGCTTCAGCAGATGCCCGCCAAAAGCGGGCATTTTGCTTTTCACACCTTCAGCAGAAGACTCAGCAGGCTTGTTCTCTCAGCCGTAGCGAGAATTCCCTCAAAATTGTCACGGCGATACGCGCTTTCCACGAAAAGCCTGATGTCTGCACCGCCCGTGACCTTTCGCTCAACGCGAAAGTACATCACGTAGTGGCCCGAGGGGTGATTCCTCCTCACCGCGAAGTGGTTCCTGCGCCTGGTTGTATAGCAGCTGCGTTCATCGAGATGGAGAAGGAGCTCAGGCAGTGACTTGCTCAATTCCCAACGGAATGGGCAGAACACACGCGGATCACCAGGCCTCACTTCCCATAGGTACATGTGATCAGGATTGAATCCTGCAAGCTTCGTGGCATCTACTGAGAAGCAATGGTGCGAGTACTCGACCCTGACGCGAACGTGCGTTGCAGCTCTTCCCGGTCGCGTGTCGCTTTTGTAGACGACATAGGTCGGGTGCAGGTGCCTCAAAGAGAAGCGCACGCCGTCTTGATGATGGTCCGACCAGACAACCGTCCTGCTGCGCGTAGCCATGCGTCCGTGCCTCAAAGTCGAGCTGCGGCCCCGGGCTGCGATGCCTTGGCCGAAGTCTGGTTTTTAGCAACTAGCCGAACACGTTGGCAGAGGCACACCCGACACACGAACGTATCGCTTCATCTACCCGTTCTTAATCGATACGCCATTTGCGTCATAGCAAAGGCACGCTCAACCAATCTGCTGAAATCAAGAGGAACAAACGAATTCTCTTCGCTCGAAGCAAGGCGCATGGTGGTCCCCGGAGCGTAGAAACTCCAAGAACACAAAAATTGGATGTACTGCGTCGGGAGGGTGGCTAATACAACACCCTCGTGGAAATACGCCCGCCGGTCTTTCGTGTTCTTACGGTTTCTAACCTCCCGACTCCCTCGCCATCCCGGCGAGGGAGACACACTTTGGAGGTCTACCATGCAATCGCCCAGCGACACCGCGCCGTACGACGACCGCCCTTCCCACACCGCCCACCACCTGCCGGACCGCAGCTACATCCAGGCGCCGGCGTACGACGAGCCGCCGCCGGAGTTCCAGGACGAAGCATCGGTGCCCTTCCTGAAGCTGCGCGGCCGCTGGCTGCGGCAGATGGGATTCAACGTGGGTTCGAAGCTCAAGATCGAAGCCGACAAAGGCGTCATCACCATCACCGTGCTCGGCCAGCCGACCCTGCCGCGTCCCGGCGTGCCACAGCTTCTGCAGCGCACGATCGACCACAGCATGGTCGAAGCGGAACAGCGCCCGATCTGCCCGAATGGAGGGCTGGGCCTGTGAACCGGCGCGTGGTGATGGAAGTGCCGATGACCCCCTGGCTGCTGTACCAGTTCCGACTGGCCGCGTGGCGAAGCAACCAGAACCCTTCGCTGCTGCTGCGGAAGATGATGCGGGACTACGCGGCGCTGGAGTCGAACCCGAAGTCCATCGACCTCAGCGTGGTGAGCAACTCATGCCGACCGTCGCAGCTGGACGGCGGTGCTGATGGTCTGTCGTAGGCGGAAGGAAGCCAGCCCCAGAAGCAGGGGGCGCCGGCGTCCCCTGCTCCGGTAACAATCCCAGGTTCTGCACCCGGCCCAGACTCGGGCCCCCCGTGCACCCGACTCAATCAGTCGCCACCGGTCTACGTGTCCCGCGTCCGGCAGCGAAACCCCAAGCCCCTCTTCAGTCACATCCAGCACGCCCGTCCGTCATGGCATGCTGAGACCCTTCACTCAAGGACGTGACCGAGCATGCAACGTGCGATCCGACCCCTCGCCACCGGCGCAGCCCTGCTGCTGCTGGCGGCCTGCCAGCCCACCCCGGAAGCGCCGCCCGAGGGCGCCCAGCGCCAGTACGGCCAGCTGACTTTCAAGCCCTGCACCCTGACCAGTGCCCAGGCCAGCAGCAACGTGGAGGCCGAATGCGCCACGCTGCAGGTGCCGGAGAACCCGGCCGACCCCGGCGGGCGCAAGATCGGGCTGAACATCGCGCTGCTGGATACCGAGAACGAGGGCGAAGGCAAGCTGGACCCGGTGTTCTTCCTGGCCGGCGGGCCGGGCCAGTCGGCCACGCAGGTGGCGGCCATCGTCAACCAGTCGCTGCGCGACGTACGCAAGAAGCGCGACATCATCCTGGTGGACCAGCGCGGCACCGGCAAATCCAACCCGCTCGACTGCGTGGACGCCGACGGCAAGGAGCTGGCGTTCGATGAGAACGCGGCGGCCACGCCCGAGGTCATCGCCGAGTTTGCCAAGCGCTGCGCGGCGAGCGTGGCGGGCCGTGCCGACACCCGTTTCTACACCACCACCGAAGCCATTGGCGACCTGGACAGCGTGCGCGCCGCGCTGGGCGTGGACAAGATCAACCTGGTCGGCGGTTCCTACGGCACCCGCGTGGCCCAGCAGTACGCCGCACGCTTCCCGCAGCACACCCGTGCGGTGGTGATCGACGGCGTGGCCCCGAATGACCTGGCGGTAGGCGGCGATTTCGCCAACACCTTCGAGTCGGCAATCGAGCTGCAGGTGGCCCAGTGCAGGAAGGACGCCGCCTGCGCCAAACGCTTCCCGGTGGATACCCGGACCCAGCTGCGCAATGTGATGACCACGCTGGCCAAGGCGCCGGTTGAAGTGGAGTATCGCGACCCGGGCACGGCGGTGGTGCGCCGCGACCCGATCAGTGCCGACACCGTGACCAGCCTGGCGTTCCTGTTCTCGTACATGCCGGAACTGTCCTCGCTGCTGCCGGTGGTGCTGGATGAAGCCGCGCAGGGCCGCTACGCACCGTTGATGTCGCTCAACAGCATGGCCACCCGCAACATGGCCGGGCAGATGAACCGGGGCATGCAGTGGTCGGTGATCTGCGCGGAAGATGCCGACCGTTACCAGGAAGCGCCGGCCGGCGACCGCCTGCTCGGTCCGGAGGTGGCGCGCATGTTCTTCGCCGCGTGCCCGGCCTGGAACGTGGGCACGCGCCCGAAGGAATTCACCGCGCCGTTGAGCACCCAGGTGCCGGTGCTGCTGCTGTCCGGTGAGTTCGATCCGGTCACCCCGCCGCGCTACGCCGAGCAGGTGCTCAAGCACCTGCCGAACGGGCGCCATATCGTCGCCCGCGGCCAGGGCCACGGCACCCTCAATGCCGGTTGCATGCCGCGCCTGCTGGCGCAGTTCATGGACACCACCGACGCCAAGGCGCTCGATGCCTCCTGCCTGGACAGCCTCAGCCCGGTGCCGGCCTTCACCTCGTTCAACGGATGGGAACCATGATCGTCGCCGAGAACCTGCATAAAGCGTTCAAGACCAAGACCGGCCTGATCAAGGCGGTGGAGAACGTCGGCTTCCAGGCCGACGACGGCCGCATCACCGGCCTGCTCGGCCCCAACGGTGCCGGCAAGACCACCACCATGCGCATGCTCTACACGCTGATGACGCCCGACCAGGGCCGGGTGCTGGTGGATGGCCTGGACGCCGCCACCCACGCGGTGGACGTGCGCCGCCGCCTGGCGGTGCTGCCCGACGCGCGCGGCGTGTACAAGCGCCTGACCGCGCGTGAGAACATCGCCTACTTCGGTGAACTGCACGGCATGAAGAGCGCGCAGATCCGCGAGCGCACCAAGGTGCTGTCGAAGGCGCTGGACATGGAAGACATCCTGGACCGCCAGACCGACGGCTTCTCGCAGGGCCAGCGCACCAAGACCGCCATCGCGCGCGCGCTGGTGCATGACCCGCGCAACGTGATCCTGGACGAGCCCACCAACGGCCTGGACGTGATGACCACCCGTGCGCTGCGCGGCTTCCTGCGCGAGCTGCGCAACGAAGGTCGCTGCGTGATCTTCTCCAGCCACATCATGCAGGAGGTGGCCGCGCTGTGCGACAGCATCGTGGTCATCGCCAAGGGCACGGTGATGGCGGCGGGAACGGCCGATGAGCTGCGCGCGCAGACCGGCGAAGCGAACCTGGAAGATGCCTTCGTGAAAGCGATCGGCGATGAAGAAGGACTGCACGCATGAGCGCGTTTGCCACCATTTTGACCGTAATGCGCAAGGAACTGCGCGATCTCTCGCGTGACCGCCGTACCCTTGCGCTCACCCTGCTGCTCGGGCCGTTGCTGTACCCGATCCTGATCCTGGGCATGGGCAAGCTGTCCGAAAGCCGCTTCAAGACCCAGATCGACAAGCCGCTGGAGATTCCCACCATCGGTCGCGAAAACGCGCCCAACCTGGTGCGCTTCCTGGCGGCGCAGGGGCTCAACGCGGTGGATCCGCCGAAGGACCTGACCGCCGCCATCCGCGACCAGCGGATCGACATCGCGCTGCGCATCAGCCCGGACTTCGGCAAGGACTGGGCCGAGGGTCGCCCGGCACTGGTGGAGATCGTGCAGGACAGCACGCGGCGTGATGCCGACATCCCCAACGCGCGGCTGAAGGCGGCCCTGGGCGGCTACAGCCAGCAGGTCGGGTCGCTGCGGCTGCTGGCGCGCGGCATCGATGCCCAGGTGGCACGCCCGCTGGACGTGGCCACCCAGGACCTGGCCACGGCCGAGGCCAAGCGCGGGGTGATGATGTCGCTCCTGCTGCCGGTACTGCTCACCATCACGTCCTTCCTGGGCGGCGCCTATCTGGTGATGGACACCACCGCCGGCGAACGTGAGCGGCAGTCGCTGGAGCCGTTGCTGGCCACCCCGGCCAAGCGCAGCGCCATCGTCAGCGGCAAGATCGCCGCCGCCTGCGTGGTGGGCATGGTCTCGCTGCTGCTGACCCTGCTGGCGTTCAAGCTCAGCGCGCAGCTCTCCACCGGCGCGGCGGCGCGGCAGCTCAACATGGGACTGCTGTCGATGCTGCAGATGCTGTTCGTGATGATGCCGATCCTGTTCATCGGTACTTCGCTGCTGACGTTCCTGTCGGCTGCCGCCAAGAGCATGAAGGAGGCGCAGAGCCACATGACCTGGCTGATGCTGCTGCCGATGCTGCCCGGCTACGCGCTGATGGTGTACCCGGTGAAAAGTGCGCTGTGGCAGCTGGCGGTGCCGTTCCTGGCGCAGAACCAGATGCTGCTGAAGATCATCCGCCACGAACCGATCAGCGCGCAGATGTGGGCTGTGTACCTGGGCGCGGGGTTCGGGCTGGCGGCGCTGCTGTGGTTCGCGGCGGTGCGCCGCTACCACCAGGAGCGGCTGGCGATTTCAGGCTGAGCAAAAAAGAACCCCGGATCGCTCCGGGGTTCTTTTTCATCAACGCGAACCGATCAACCGCCCGGCGCGAACGCCAGCGTGCGGCGGGTGGTGGTCGGGGCCGACACCGGCTCGAACTTCCACTTCTTCACCGCGCCCAGTGCTTCGCGGTCGAAGATGCGGGCCGGGGTGGCGCGCAGCACGCGCGCATTGGTGACCGAACCGTCGGTGCCCACGGTGATTTCCACCAGCACTTCGCCCGAGGTGCCCGAACGCAGCGCGTCGGCCGGGTAGCGCGGGGCCGGGGTGCTGATCGGGCGCAGGGTGGCGGCGGCAGCCGGTGCGGCAGCCGGCTGGCG